>JANMCI010000051.1:0-11016 GCA_031361245.1 Rhodobacterales bacterium | reverse complement strand
CCGTCAGGGTCCGCGCCCAACACAGCCCTTGGGCGCGTCGACAGGCAGGACCGGATCTTGACCTTGTGCAACTCGTCCCGCCGCTTGGCCAGCGCGATGTCAAAGACGTCCGGCTGGCAAACCACCGCCCCGTAGTCAATCCACATGCCGGACTGGACCAGTGCCGCCGCCTCATCCGCCGAGATGCGCCGCCCTGGGTTCTGAACCGTCCTTGCCATGTGTGGCCTCCCCATTTTTTCGCACAATCAATCACGAGTCCGGCCGTTGCGATAGCAAGAAAGCGACCCGCCAGCCCCGCATTCTCGCAGCCTCCCGCGACTCATTGGCAAGCGTCCCGCTTATCGGTTAGACTTGTTCTCTGTCTGTTCCCGTGGCCCCATGTCCTTCACCGAGTTGAGCGCCCTTTCCAACTTCACCTTCCTGACCGGGGCTTCGCACCCCGAGGAATACATGCTGCGCGCCGCCGAGCTGGAATTTGACGGGCTGGCAGTGGCGGATGTGAATTCGGTGGCGGGCATCGTGCGGGCACACACCAAGGCGCGCGAGATGGCGCGGGACGAAGGGCCGAAGCTGCGGCTGATCCCGGCGGCGCGGCTGGTGCTGCGGGACGGGTTCACCGTGACGGCCCTGCCCGAGGACCGGCAAGGCTGGGGGAAGCTCTGCCGTTTGCTGACGCTGGGTCGGCGGCGGGCCGAGAAGGGCTCTTGCGATCTGGGATTGCAGGACCTGCTGGAGGGCGGGGCCGGAATGGCGCTGCTGCTGCATCCCTTGCAGGAGCGGCACAGGTCAGCTGATCGGGCGTGGCATGGGCAGGCCGAGCGGTTGGCGGGGCAGTTTCCGGGCAAGTGCCACCTTTTGCTCGCCCCGCGTTATGACGGTCAGGACCTGCCGCGCTTTGCCCGGGAAGAGCGTCTGGCCAAGCGGCTGGGCATCCGCACCGTCGCCTCGGCGCAGCCTGCGATGCACCACGGTTCGCGCCGCAAGCTGGCCGATGTGGTGGCGGCGATCCGGCTGGGGGTGCGGATCGAGGATCTGGGCCACAACGCTGCCCCCCATGCCGAACAGCGTCTGCGGTCCGAGGCAGAGATGCTGCGGCTCTACAAAGGGTTCGAGGGCGCGGTGCACCGGGCGGGCGAACTGGCCGCGACCCTGCGCTTTTCGCTGGACGAGTTGCGCTATGAATACCCGTCGGAGATCACAGGGGGGGAGACGGCGGCGGGGCGTCTGGAGCGGCTTGCCCGCGACGGGTTGAAATGGCGCTATCCGGCGGGAGCACCCGAAAAGGCGCTGAAACAGATGGAGCATGAGCTCGATCTGATCGGCAAGCTGAAGTACGAGCCCTATTTCCTGACCGTCCACGACATCGTGGCCTTTGCCCGCGAGCGTGGCATCCTGTGTCAGGGTCGCGGCTCGGCCGCCAATTCCATCGTCTGCTATGCGCTGGGGGTGACCTCGGTCAGCCCCGAGGTTGGCACGATGGTCTTTGAGCGCTTCGTCTCGGAAGCCCGCAACGAACCGCCCGACATCGACGTCGATTTCGAACATGAGCGGCGGGAAGAGGTGATCCAGCACATCTATGAACGCTATGGCCGCCACCGCGCGGGCCTGTGCGCCACCGTGATCCACTATCGCGGCAAGCGGGCGGTGCGCGAGGTGGGCCGGGCGATGGGGCTGACCGAGGATACGCTGTCGGCGATGTCCTCGCAGATCTGGGGGTTCGGGTCGTCCAGGGCGATGAACGAGCAACGGCTGGCCGAGGTGGGCCTCGACCCAACCGACAAGCGGTTGCAACTGACCCTGTCGCTGATCGAAGAGATTCAGGGATTTCCGCGCCACCTGTCCCAGCATGTCGGCGGCTTCATCATCACCGAGGGTCGGCTGGACGAATTGGTGCCGATCGAGAATGCCACGATGGAGGACCGGACCGTCATCTGCTGGGACAAGGATGACATCGACACGCTGGGCATCCTGAAGGTGGACATCCTGGCGCTGGGGATGCTGTCGTGCATCCGCAAGGCCTTCGACCTTTTGAAAAAGCACCACAGCACCCGCTATTCGCTGGCCACGCTGCCACCGGAGGACCCGCTGGTCTATGACATGCTGTGCGAGGCGGACTCACTGGGCGTCTTTCAGGTCGAAAGCCGGGCGCAGATGAACTTTCTGCCCCGGATGCGGCCGCGCAGCTTTTATGACCTGGTCATTCAGGTCGCCATCATCCGTCCCGGCCCCATTCAGGGCGACATGGTGCATCCCTATCTGCGGCGGCGCAACGGGTTGGAGGTGGTGACCTTCCCCTCGGACGATCTGGGCCGGGTGCTGGGCAAGACGTTGGGGGTGCCGCTGTTTCAGGAACAGGCGATGCAGATCGCCATCATCGGGGCCGGGTTTTCGCCGACCGAAGCTGACCGGCTGCGGCGGTCACTGGCGACGTTCAAGAAGCACGGCTCGGTCAGCGAGTTTCATGACCGCTTCATGGACGGGATGCGGGCCAATGGCTATGAGGACGAGTTCGCGGCGCGGTGTTTCGCGCAGATCGAAGGGTTCGGCAGTTACGGGTTCCCCGAAAGCCATGCCGCCTCTTTCGCGCTGCTGGTCTATGCCTCGGCCTGGATCAAGAAGCATCATCCGGGGATCTTTGCCTGTGCGCTGCTGAATGCACAGCCGATGGGGTTTTATGCGCCGGCCCAGATCGTGCGGGACGCGCGCGAACATGGGGTGCTGGTGCTGCCGCCGGCGATCAATGAAAGCCAGTGGGACAATGTGATGGAAGAGCGGGATGGCCAGTTGGCGCTGCGGCTGGGGTTCCGTCAGATCAAGGGGATGTCCGAGGAAGAGGCGCAGTGGATCGTGGCGGCGCGGGGCAACGGGTATCTGGCGGTCGAGGATGTCTGGCGCCGCGCCGGGGTGGCGCCGGCCACGGTGACGCGGCTGGCAGAGGCGGATGTGTTTGCCAGCCTTGGCGCGGGGCGGCGGGATGCGCTGTGGGCGGCCCGGGCCCTGACCGGCGACGAGCCCTTGCCGCTTTTTGCCGGGATCCTCGAAGGCGAGGGGATAGTGGAGCCTGCCGTGCAGTTCCGGGCCATGAGCGAGGGGGAGGCGGTGGTGGAGGATTATGTGTCGTACCGGCTGACGCTGCGCAGCCATCCCATGGCGCTGTTGCGGCCCCTTCTGACGCCCGACCCTGACCGGAGCGGGGTGCCGTCATCAGGGCCATCGAGGCCCCGCTGACGGCCTTGCCAGGGACAGCGGTGCTCGGTCAAGGGGCGCGTCCACATGTGGACGCTTTTGAAAACCATTCAATATCAAGGCTTTGACAAATCCCGTTAACCGGGTGGAAAGCTTTGTCCGCGGCTTCGGCGGCGCCGATTCCGGCAATGGCCCGAAGCGGGCACTGTGGCAGGGATGATTCATCCGCGCGCGGCAAGCGCTGCCGACGCTGGCAAAACTGGACGCAAGGCGCATCTCGGCGCAAGATTCTGCAAAAGAGGCGGGCAGGCCGACAAGAAACGACAATCAGGCGAGGAAAGCATGTTCGAGGGAACGGGCTGGCAGGACTTCATCGGGCGGCAGGAAATCCTCATCGTCATGCGGTTTTCCTATTTCGGAAAATCCGGCTGGCAGGGCGAAGCCTCGCGGCAGAAGGAATTGCTGTTCGATCCGGCCCGGCTGTCCCGGCGGTTGGAGCTGTTGGGCAGCCTTGCCCTGCCCTCGCTGGCAGCGCAGGGCGACCGCAACTTCCATCTGATGATCCTGTGCAGCGAGGACATGCCGGCTCTGGCGCAGGACGCCCTACGCGACATCTGCGCCGAGCGTTTGGCGGCAGAGCTCTATTCCATCGTCCCGCGCCCTTACGGACGGGCGCCGAAACACGTGTCGGAATTCCTGCGCAAGCGCTATGCCATGGGGCCCGTCATTCAGACCGTGCTGGACGATGACGACGCCTTTGCCACCGATCTGATTGCCGGAATCCGAACCGAGCTGGCTCAACTGCCGCAGACCGAAAGCCGTGAAGCGATGCGCTTTGTGTCCTTTGCCGATGGCTTCGGGCTGGATGTAACCGAAGGCGGCAGCGAACCCAGGCTTTACCGTCACCGCTATCCCTATGTGAACCTTGGTCTCAGCATGGTCAGCGATGTCACCGGCAAGAACATCCTGTCCATCGCCCATCAGAAAACCCCCAAGCTGTATCCCTCCAGGCTCGTGAAGGGGCGGCCGATGTTCGTGCGTAGCCTGCACGGGCTGAACGATTCCCGCGTCAGCGTGGGACAACGCTGGACCGAGTTGCAGGGCTGGCAAAGCGACGCCAAAGTCACCCGGCGCTTTCCCTATCTGACGGGGTCCTTCCAGGCCTAGAGCGCTGTTTGCCGCCTGTCTTTCGGCAAAACCGGCGGTCTTTTCCGGCGGGCAGCACTAGTCCTCGTTCTTGAGCAACAACAGCAGCGCCGCCACGGTCAGCGCAACGCCCAGCGCCACCCGGGCGGGCGGGGCGCCGTGGCCCAGCGCCAGTTCCCACAGGATCACCCAGCACGGGACGAGATAGGTATAGGCCATGACCTTGGCCGAGGGCAGGCGCAGGCTGGCGTATTGCAGCAGGACAAACGACAGGGCAGAGGCGGCGATGGCAATATAGGCAAGGCAGATCCAGACCACCGCAGGCAGGGCCATCCAGTCGGTCTGAAGCGTGGCGGAACCGCCAAAGAGCAGGAGCCACAGGAAGCCCGCAACCAGCGTGCCAAAGGTGAAGGCCAGAGCGCTTTCACCCCGGTTCAGCCGGCGCACCATGGGGGCATAAACGGCATGGGCGATGCAGCCGAGGAAATAGATCGCTTCGCCCCGCCCGATGTCGAGCCGCAGCAGGGCGGCCAGATCACCGCGGAAGATGACCCACAGCGCCCCAATCCCGCCCAGAACCAAAGCCACGCCCATGCGCCGCGAGGTGATCTGGCCCAGCAGCAGCCAGCCAAACCCGGCCGCCATGATCGGGGTCAGCGTAAAGACCGCGGCGGTCGGCACGGCGGCGGCGGTTTGCAGACCGATGAACATCATCACGAAATAGAACGCCAGAAGCCCGCCCAGAACCGGATAGCGCCACGGCGCTTGCCAGACCTGACGGGTCAGACCTGACGAAAGGCCCGCCGCAGCCCCGACAAGTGCTGCCGCAATGGCAAAGCGCACGAGGGTCAGCGCTGCGGGGGAAATCAGGGGCGCGGCAAGGGCACCAAGGGAAAACGACCCCGCGACAAGAGCAGAAAAGCTCAGCATGGCCACATGGCCATGCCCGGCCGGGCTCATTCGCAGGACCAACTGCCTGCTTGCGCCTTGAGAATGGCGAGGAAGCTTTGCACCTTGAGCGACCGGTGCAAGTCAACATGGGTGACGATCCAAAGGGGCGAGTCCCATTCGGGCAGGGGCGCCATGACCTCGACCAGCCCGGCGTCTTCACGCGCGGTCCGGCTGGGCAGAAAGCCGATTCCGAGACCGCAGCGGATGGCATCCAGATTGGCGGTCGGATCGCTGTTGCGATAGGTCACAGCCTCAGGCGGGACGTTGTTCAGCAGCCAACGGAAGAACGGAGCGCGGGAGCCGTCGTTGTCCGGCCCGACAAAGCGATGCCCGGCAAGGCGGGAAATGCCGTCGGGGCGGCCATGGCGTTGAACATAGCTGGCTGACGCGTAAAGCCCCATTTTCATGCGCACCAGCGGCAGGACCACATTGTCGGCCTCTTGCGGTTCGCCGCCGGCGCGGATGGCGATATGGGCCTCGCCGTATTCCAGTCGGAAGACCCGCATGTCCGAGATGAAGCGGATCGTGACGGCGGGATGGGCATCCTGATAGGCGGCAAAGACCGGGGTCAAAAGCGCCGAGATGCCAGTGATGGCCGTGACGACCAGTTCGCCGGAAATGGTTTCGCCATCACCCTTGATCCGGCTGACCAGTTGAGAGAATTGCTCCTCGGTGGTCTGCGCGACCTTCAAAAGCTCTTGTCCGGCCTCGGTCGGCGTGTAGCCGCGGGCGTGGCGCTGAAAGAGCTTGGAACCGAGGCGCTTTTCCAGAGCGTCGATATGGCGGATGACGGTGGCGTGGTGGACGCCCAGAACCTCGGCAGCGCCCGACACGGTGCCCAGGCGCGCGACCTGATAGGCGGTGCGGATCTCATCCCAAGTGTCGACCAGCATTCTGTGCATTCCTGAACAAAGGTGACGCGATTTGACCGGATTGCGTGCTTTTCGGCAAGTGGCATTATGGCGGGCTTCTGCGGGGGATCAAGGTGTTCCCGACGTTGGCCCTTGCTGCAGCGGGGATTGCCGGGTTCGGCCGTTCTGCTGTGAGTGCCGGGTTTTGCGGCTTATGCGGCGGGCCAGCTGGCTTCCCGTCGCAATGCATATGAGGTCCGTTGCACTTTCCTCGGTCGCCGGGTCGCCGGGCGGGGTCAGGCGGTCCAGCGGCAACAGGTCGATCTGCGCATGGGCAATCCGGCCGATGCGCTGAAAATCAGCCAACAGCGCCTGCGCGGTTTCGGGCCGGTCAAGGACCCGTTGTTGCGTTCCACGCGAAACGGGACAACTGACCTTTGGCTTGACACCCGCGCCCCTGCGGCGTATCCGCTCCGTGAATTCCCCGGAGGCCAACGCTTCCGGTCCCTTGGCCATTGCCGGGATCGCCACCTGTCAGCGCGTTGCGCCCACAGGTGTTGTTCTGCATTGGGCTTTGGGAACCCGCCGAGCCGCCCCATATCGGGGCAAACCAGATGGAGAGCGCCATGTTTGAAAGCCTGTCAGACCGCCTTGGTGGGGTATTCGACCGCCTGACCAAGCAGGGCGCCTTGTCCGAGGCGGATGTCGATGCGGCGCTGCGCGAGGTCAGGACAGCTTTGCTGGAGGCCGATGTCTCGTTGTCGGTGGCGCGCGATTTCGTCAAGGCGGTGAAGACCAAGGCGACCGGGCAGGTGGTGACCAAGTCGGTCACCCCGGGCCAGCAGGTCGTCAAGATCGTTCATGACGAGTTGGTGCGGGTACTGGCGGGCGATGAGGCTCCCGAGGATCTGAAGATCGACAACCCGCCCAGCGCCATTCTGATGGTGGGCCTGCAGGGCTCGGGCAAGACGACGACAACGGCCAAGCTGGCCAAGCGGTTGAAGGAACGGAATGGCAAGCGGGTGCTGCTGGCCTCGCTGGACACCAATCGTCCGGCGGCGATGGAGCAATTGGCGATCCTGGCCGGGCAGATCGGGGTGGACAGTCTGCCGATCGTCAAGGGCGAGAGCGCGGTTCAGATTGCCAAGCGCGCCAAGACCCAGGCCGCGATGGGGGGCTATGACGTGGTGTTCTTTGACACCGCGGGCCGTTTGCATATCGACGAAGTGCTGATGGACGAGGTTCAGGCCGTCCGCGACATCGCCCAGCCGCGCGAAGTGCTGCTGGTGGTCGACGGTCTGACCGGTCAGGACGCGGTCAACGTCGCCGCCGAGTTTGACAACAAGGTCGGCATCACCGGCGTCGTGCTGACCCGGATGGACGGCGACGGGCGCGGTGGTGCGGCGCTGTCGATGCGGGCCGTCACCGGCAAGCCCATCCGCTTTGTCGGCATGGGCGAGAAGATGGACGCGCTGGAAACCTTTGAGGCGGAGCGCGTCGCTGGCCGCATTCTTGGTATGGGCGACATCGTGGCGCTGGTCGAAAAGGCCCGTGAGACGTTCGAGGCCGAGCATGCCGAGCGAATGGCCAGGCGGTTCGCCAAGGGTCTGTTCAACATGAACGACCTCAAGGCGCAGCTGGAACAGATGCTCAAGATGGGGGGCATGCAGTCGATCATGGGGATGCTGCCCGGCATGGGCGGCATGGCCAAGGCAGCTGAGAAGGCCGGGTTTGACGACACGATGCTGAAGCGGCAGATCGCGCTGATCAACTCGATGACCAAGAAGGAACGCGCCAACCCCGACCTGCTGGCTGCCAGCCGCAAGAAGCGCATCGCCAAGGGCGCGGGGATGGAAGTGTCAGAGCTGAACAAGCTGCTCAAGCAGCATCAGCAGATGGCCGACATGATGAAGAAGATGGGCAAGGGTGGCATGATGAAACAGGCCATCAAGCAGATGTTGGGCTCCAAGTCAGGTGGGGGCGGCCCGGAGGGTGGCCTGGCGGATCTGAAGAACATGGACCCCGCTCAGCTGGAGGCTGCCGCGCGCGCCATGAAGCAGGGCGGCGGCATGGGCGGCATGCCGGGCATGGGCAAGGGGATGGGATTGCCGAGCGGCCTGTCAGGGATGTTCAAGAAGAAATGAGCCACGCTCACCGTCAGACGCAAAAATCTTCATGCGAAGATTTTTTGGCAACGAAGATTTTTCGTGCGAAAAATCTTCTTGGTGGGGTCATGACATGATGGCCCCAACGCTCCGGTCTGCGCGGTTGACGCTTGGCCCTGCGACACCGGACCATGCAGAGGCATTCATCGCCTTCTGCGCGACAGAGCATGCGCGGTTTATTGGCGGGCCGGCAGAGCGGCGCGATGCATCGGAGGGTGCCGCAATCGGCGCGGGGCTGAGGGCAGTGCGGGGCTATGGGCCGTTCTGGGTGTCGGCGAATGACCAGCCGGTAGGCCGGGTCGGGATCTATTACCCTGACTGGCGGGCCGAGCCGGAACTGGCCTGGGTGATCTATCCGGCACATCAGGGCAGGGGATATGCGACCGAGGCGGCGCTGGCGGCGCGGGACTGGGCCTATGCCACGCTGGGACTGGCGCCGCTGGTCAGTTTGATTGATGTGGAAAATGAGCCTTCGGTCCATGTCGCGGAAAAGCTGGGGGCGGTGCTGGAAGGGCCGCACGAGCCGAACGGCGGGCAAGACGTCATGCGCTGGCGGCACAAGGGCGCGCAAGAGTCGGGGCATGCCCCGACCTACGGGATTGTGGCATGACACCGCTTGAAACACCCCGGCTGCGGTTGGTTCCCTTGGCGGAACGGCATATCCCGGCCTATCAGGCCTTCATTGGCTCGCCCCGCGCTGCGGCACAGGGCTGGGCAGGCATGCCGCATGAGGCGTGGCGCAACTTTGCGGCCATGATGGGCCACCATCTGCTGCGCGGCTTTGGCCCCTTTGTGACCGAAGCCCGCGACGATGGCCGCGTCGTGGGCCTGTGCGGACCGTGGTGGCCCGATGGCCAGTTGGAACGCGAGATCAAGTGGCACATCTGGTCTGCTGAGGATGAAGGCAGGGGCTATGCCTTTGAGGCGGCGCGGGCGGCCTTGCGCTTTGCCTTTGACACGTTGGGTTGGGACACGGCAGTCAGCTACATCAACTTTGGCAACGACCGCTCGGCCAACCTGGCCCTTCGGCTCGGGGCCAAACAGGACGGCACCTGGACCACCCCGCGTGGTACCGAAGTGCGAGTGTTCCGGCATCCAAAGGTGGCGGCATGATGCTTGACACCACTCGTCTGACCCTGCGCATGCACGACCTGGCGGACTATCCGGTGTTCCGTGAGTTCTGGATGTCGGACAGGGCCGCCCATATCGGTGGACCAATGCGGCAGGATTACGAAGTCTGGCGGCAGTTCACGGCAGAGCGGGGGCATTGGGCGCTGCGTGGGTTCGGGCTGTGGACTTTGGTCAGCAACGCCACCGGGCAGGTTCTGGGCTGGGTCGGCCTGCAACAGCCGCAGCATTACGACGCGCCGGAACTGGCATGGCATCTGACAGCAGAGGCCGAGGGGCAGGGACTGGCCGAGGAGGCCGCCCGTGCCGCGTTGGCGCATGGTCGCGGTGAGTTGGGCGTGACGCGGGTCATCAGCTATGTCGCGGCGGCCAACACGCGGTCATTGCATCTGGCCGAACGGCTGGGTGCAGTTGTCGCCGAGCGGGGCAGTTTTCAGGGCAGCGATTATGTGCTGTTTGACCATCCGCAGGTGTCGACATGATCGCGCCCACCCTTCACACAGCGCGGCTGGAGCTGCGCCCGCTCAAGATGGCGGACTTTGCCGCCTATTCAAGGTTTCTGGCCACCGAGCGCAGCCGGTTCATGGGCGGGCCGCACGATGCCAAGACGGCGTGGAGCTGGTTCTGCAACGACACCGCCCAGTGGGCCCTGCTGGACACGGGTGCGCTGATGATCACCCGGCACGGGGATGACACGGCCATCGGGCAGGTCGCGATCTGCCACGGCCCGATCTTTCCCGAACCGGAATTGGGCTGGTTCCTGTTTGACGGCGCCGAGGGGCAGGGTTTTGCGACTGAGGCCGCCGGAGCCTTGCGGGACTGGGGCTTTGGTCCGCGCGCGCTGGACACGATGGTCAGCTATGTCGATCCCGCAAACACCGCCTCGGCCCGACTGGCAGAGCGGCTTGGCGCGCGGATCGACCCCATGGCCGACACGCCGGGCAATGAGCCGACGCAGGTCTGGCGGCACCACAGGGGGGCGGCATGAGCGTTGTGCTGACCACCGGGCGCCTGATCCTGCGCCAACCCGCGCCGCGCGACGTGCCCGCCTGTGTGGCGTTCTGGTCCTCGCCCCGCAGCCACATGATGGGCGGGCCGTGGACGCCGGAAGAGACCGCCGCGAATTTCGAGGATCTGGTCCGCCAGTGGAAGAAGCACGGCTTTGGCTTGTTCACAGTCACCCTGAAAGGGTCGGATCAGGCCGTCGGTCTGATCGGACCGTTCTATCCCGACGGCTACCCCGAGGTTGAACTGGGGTGGAGCCTGTGGGACGCGGCGCTGGAACGTCAGGGCCTTGCCTATGAGGCGGCAACCGCGGCGCGGGACTGGTTCTTTGCGACGTCGGGGCGGACGACGGCGCTGAGCTATACCCATGTGGACAACCACCGCTCGCACCGTTTGTGCGAACGGATGGGAGCGATCTGGGACCCGGACGCGCCGTCGCCTTCGCCGCCGCCCGAGCGGATTTACCGCCATCACGCCAAGGGTGCTTTCGCATGATCCGCCCGTGGACCGCCCCGCTGTCCGACCCGTCGCAGGCGCTGGCCCAGCGCTTTCGCGATCTGGTGCCGGTGATTGCGACGCCACGC
>JANMCI010000002.1:0-4249 GCA_031361245.1 Rhodobacterales bacterium | reverse complement strand
GCTGGCAACGGTCCGGGGCTGATGATGCAGAACAACTACACCGAATTATGGTATGTTCTTGAGGGCACCTACGAATTCACGGTGGGTGGGAAGACCTATGTCGGCGGGCCGGGCACGTTTGTCGCCGTTGACAAGGGTCAGCCGCATTCCTCCGAGACCAAGTCCGCAGGCAAGCTTTTGATGATCTATATGCCGGGCGGATTCGAGCAGTTCTTCCTGGACTGGGACAAACAGGGCCTGACAACGGGGGCCGAGATTGGTGCGCTGGAAGCCAGCTATGGCGTGACGCGGCCCTGACGTCGCCCACGTCCAGGGCCGCTGGCCGGGTCTCCTCCCGGGGCGGCGGTCCTGCGCGGGCTATTCGGGGCGTTCGATGCTGAGGAGCGTGCGGATCAGCGCGGCTTGGCTGCGCACGCCGGTCTTGTCGAAGATGCGTTGCAAATGGGTCTTGGCGGTGTTGGTGGTGATGCCAAGCTGGGCGGCGCTGGTCACCATGTCGTGGCCGGACGCGATCAGTTCGGCGAGGCGCTGCTGGGCCCGCGACAGGCCGAACAGCTTGGCCGCCGCGTCGATCTTGTCCAGCGCGAAGTCGAGGTTGTTCAGTGACACTAGAACCGTGCCGCTGCCGGTGCCTTCGGTCGTGACCCAGCAGACCGAGGGGGCGTCATCGTCGCCCTGTTCCAGCAGCACGGGAATGCAGGCACGCAAGCCGCCCAGGGATTCGTCGCGCAGCGAGGCATCGCGGATCGCCGCACGCAGGGCCTTGGTCTGTGGCGCGGTGTTCGACACAAGGCGACCGGCATCGGCCCTGAGAAGATCGCCGCGGCCCAGCACACGCTCGGCGGAGCGGTTCATCCAGATGATGGCTCCGTTGCGGCCGACACGCAGCATCGGCGACTGGCTGGGTTCCAGCGTATGCAGGACATAACTGTGAAAGACGATGCGCCACCGTCCGTCGATCAGGCGCAGGACGCGGGCCGCCCGGCCACAGACCGGATCATCGGGGTCCTGATCTTCGACATTGGGGGTGTATTCGTCGAATGTGGCGTAGGCCATCGTGCCTTCCACTTCGACGACGACGTTTTCGCGGCGCAGCAGGTCCAGGTTTCGCGGGTTGTGCGGATATTCGGCGAAGGAGCGGAGCGTCAGCCGTTTGAGTTCCTCCCATCCCCAGGTGTCGGTCACGCCGCTTCTGGTCCACCAGCCGAACCGCCGGATCATGGGGTCATGGGCCCAGCATTCGGCGAAGGTCTCGAAATCCCGCCGGTAGAAGGAGGCGGTTTCCGCCGCGATGACGTCCATTACCGCCTGTTGCGCGGGGGTGAGAGCGGTTTGGGGCATGACGTGGCTCGGGATTGGGGTTCCTCAGGGAGGATACACCAGAATTCCGCCGGGCGTCCCCCGTTCGGGTGACCAGGCCACTTCACTCATCGCCGATATTGGGCGGGACCAGATGGTCTTGTTTGAACAGGGAGAATTGACATGAGAATGCAGGGTTTGATTGCCGCAACTTTTGCAGTTTTGGCAGCTGCCGGGCCGGCACTGGCGTTTGACCCGATCGTGGTGATCGGCGGGCAGGCGCCGGTGATCCATCCGGGCGGGGGCACGCAGGAGGTGCTGGCGACCCGGAGCCAGACGGGTGGGCAGTTCAGCGCCATTGTCGATGTGCAGAAGGCCGGGGCGGACACGGGCGGTGCGATGATCCACGCCAAGGAGACCGAGATCTGGTTCGTGGTGGAGGGGAGGTATGAGATCCAGGCCGGCGGCAAGACCTTCGAGGCCGGGCCGGGGACGTTCGTGGCGGTGGATGCCGGGCAGCCGCACAGCTTTGTGGCCAAGAGTGATGGCAAGCTGCTGATGATGTGGACGCCCGGCGGGTTCGAAGAGTTCTTCCTGGACTGGGACAAGCAGGGCATCCCGTTCGGGCCTGACATTGCGACGCAGGCGGCAAGCTATGGCGTGACCTGGCCCTGAGGGCGGCGCGGCGTGCTCTCCCGGTTGGCGCGCCGCTTTGAGGTCAGTGCCTGCCCTGCGGTTTTTGGCGCCTGCGATCAGGACGTGCGGGCCGGCGCTGACGGCGGGCTTGTCGTCCATCCGGATCAGGGCGCCGATGGTCTGAGCGGCGAGGCAGACGGGCTCGGAAGGGCGCTGTGGCGCTCAGGGTGGCAGTCAGAGACAATGCGGACTGGTTTTCGGAGGAGCCGGCGCCTGTGTTGGCGGATATACGGGCGAAGGGGCATGTGTCGCTGCGGGCGGTCGCCGCGGAGCTGAACCGGAGGGGGATGAAGACCAGGCGCGGTGGAGCGTGGTCAGTGTCGAATGTGCGGAATCTGGTTGGTCGCTTGCCCTAGGCTTTCGTCGAGAAGGGCGGAAGGACTAAGCCGCTCCGCGGCAATGGTGCCCTTGGCTGGCGTTCAGCACCCACTTCATCGTTGTTCTTTGTGTGGAGCCTTTGCGGGCTGACGATTGGGGTCTTCCCAACCCGTCAGACAGGAGGTTTCAATGAAGGATGAGAGGACTACCCCGCTGCGCCAGCGGATGATCGAAGACATGCAGATCCGTGGGCTTTGCGAGAAGACTCAGCAGGGTCACATCCGCTGCGTCAAACATTTCGCGGCGTTCCTTGGGCGCGCGCCGGACACCGCCACGCCCGATGACCTGAGGGCTTACCAGTTGCAAATGACGAAGGACGCGGTTTCGGCCACCACCTTCAACGTGCGCATCATCTCGCTGCGGCTATTCTTCAGCGTCACCTGCGGGCGCGAAGAGATGATGCGCTACATGCAGTTCCATCGTCAGCCACGGAAGTTGCCGGTGGTTCTGAGCGTGGAAGAGGTGGCGAAGCTTCTTGCCTCGGTGCCGGGGCCCGGATTGAAGTATCGTGCGGCACTCGGCATCAGCTATGGCGCAGGGCTGCGGGCCTCGGAGGTCTGCAACTTGAAGGTCCGCGACATCGACAGCCAACGGATGCTGATCCACGTCGATCAGGGCAAGGGCAGTAAGGACCGGCAAGCCATGCTGTCACCAAGCTTACTGGAGGAGCTGCGCCAATACTGGCGTGAATCTCGACCCGAGGGTTGGCTGTTTCCGGGCCTCCCGAAGATCCAACCCCTGTCGCCCCGCCAACTGAACCGCGCCTTCATGGCGGCCAAGGATATGGCGGGGGTTACGAAGCCAGCAACCTTGCACACCCTTCGGCACAGCTTCGCCACGCACCTCTTGGAAGCCAACACCGACGTGCGGGTGATCCAGGTGTTGTTGGGTCACGCAAAGCTCAGCACCACGGCACGCTATGCCCATGTCGCCACCAAGACGATCCAAAGTACCGTCAGTCCCTTCGAGCAGATGAAGATTGTGCAGGACCGGGTGCTCCGATCTGACGGCCCGGATTGACGCCGGGGCTTTCGTGCCCCGCCCGTCGCTGGAACTGGCTGACATTTTCCGTGCTCATGGTCCTGCGTGGCGGCAGGCCAATACAGGGCATGTCAGCCTGACCCAGCTCAAGGTGATGTCGGCCATCGAGGCCTGCCGGACCGAGGTGCTCGGCGGGCACGTGGCCGGTTGCGCCGAATGCGGCCACCACCATGTCGCTTACAATTCCTGCAAGAATAGGCATTGCCCGTAGTGCCAGGGCCCGGCCGCGCGGGATTGGATGGCAGCCCGGGCCGAGGACCTGCTGCCGGTGGAGTATTTCCACGTCGTCTTCACTCTGCCGGCGGAGATCGCGCAGATCGCCTTTTGGAACAAGAGGGCGGTCTATGACCTGCTCTTCCGCGTCTCGGCCGAGACGGTGATGACCATCGCGGCCGATCCCAAGCGTCTTGGCGCAAGGGTTGGGATGACGGCGGTGCTGCACACCTGGGGCTCGGCCCTGACCCACCATCCCCACATTCACATGATCGTCCCGGGCGGCGGCCTCTCGCCAGATGGCGGCCGCTGGATCGCCTGTCGACGGGGGTTCTTCCTGCCCGTGAAGGTCCTGTCGCGGCTCTTTCGCCGCCTGTTTCTGGAAGGCCTGCTCGCCCTCCACCACGCCGGACAACTGATCTTCTTCGGTGACCGATCTGGATTGGCCGATGCCAGCACATTCACCGCCTGGCTGTCCCCGTTCCGCAAAGCTGAATGGGTGGTCTACGCCAAGCCTCCGTTCGGCGGCCCTGAGGCGGTGCTGGCCTATCTCAGCCGTTACACTCACCGCGTGGCGATCTCGAACACACGCCTGGTCAGCGCCGACGCCGATACAGTCGCG
>JANMCI010000564.1:0-2711 GCA_031361245.1 Rhodobacterales bacterium | reverse complement strand
TCAAAGACAAGCGGCTTTTGCCGGCCAAAGAACGCCTGCAGGCGGCCGCGTTTCCACAGGCGCATCCCCGCGGCGACGTGGCCGCGCACATCCTCGCGGTAGGCGCGGACCTCGGCCTCCATCTGATCGACAGCCTCTTCGAACTGACAGAGACGGTCGCGGCAGGGGTCATACCAGACCGGGGCGAGGATCAGGGCAGCGGCGAAAAGCTGGGCGCGGGTCAGAACGCGGCGGCGGCGGGGGATGGGCGACTGATCGTCGGTCAGGCCCCAGCCGGCATAGAAGGGCTGTGCGAACACCACGGGTCGATGGCCCGCCAGGATAGCCTCGAAGCCAAGCTGCGAGGACACGGTGTAGACCGCCGTGGCACCCTCAAGCAGGCGCCACGGCGAGACGGGATCGCCAAGCAGCATGACGCGGCCGGTGGCATCGGCAGCGGTGAAATGGCCGGGGCGGTGGCCGGACCGGGTTTCGGGGTGGGTCTTGATGACGATGCGGGCGGTCGGGTGATCGACCAGCGCCGCACCCAACATGCGTTGAAAGGTGCCCGGATCGGGGATCGAGGCGTCGCCACGGGTCTGGTCGATGATCAGCACATAGCCGGGCGGCGGCGGCGCGAGGTTCGGGTCGTGATTGTTGTATTTTAACAAATCAAGCTGGCGCATCCGGGCAATCCCGTCCCTCGCCCGCACCAGAAGGTTCGAATCGTCCAAGGAGGCGGAGGCGAGAATCTGCTCCAGCCGGGACGGTGCGGTGCCGTCGAAATGCACGCCGACCGGGTCGATCAGCAGGCCGATGGGGGGATCGCCCATCCGGCCGGGGCGGATCGAGCGCAGGAAGGCGTCCTCGATCCGGATCAGGGGGACCGCGCGCGACCGGGCAACGGCTTCGCCGCGATGGGCATAGGGCGAGCGGCCCCAGACGACCACGCCGTCGCCCGGACCCGGCAGGCCAAGGCGCAACTCGTGACCGGCAAGCTGCAGGATGCGGCGCAGGCGCGGCTGGGTCAGAAATCCGCCGGAGTAAAAGCAAAGCCGCCGGGGAACTTCCCCGGCGGTTGACATCGCATTTGACGGCTCGACCAAGGTCCGGCCTAGAGGCCCGAAGCCGCGTTTGAAATACCCCGGGCACCGGCAAGCGAGCCGGTGATTGCGCCGACGGTCTTGCTCCACTGCACATAGGGCGCTTCGGTGACATAGACCGTGTCGCCGTCGCGGATCAGGAAGTCGCGGGCCTCGAACATGCCGGTCGGCTGGGTCAGGTCAAGCACATAGACCAGACGCTGGGCGCCGCGCAGATCGGTGCGGCCCAGCACCGCGTTGGCGATGTCCTGCGGTTCATTGCGCATGACAAAGACGCCGGTCGGGTCGGCGAGGTTGGAATTCAGACCGCCGACCGTGGCGATCGCTTCCAGTGCCGACAGGGTCTCCGTGGTGAACGGCACCCGGTTCTGCGTGCCGGTGGCCCCAAGGGCGACAAAGGCGCGGGTGTCCTGTTCAATGACGATCTGGTCGCCGGGGCGCAATGCGATGTCGAGCCCGGGATTGGCGTAGAGGTCTTCCAGCCAGACTTTTTCCGAGTGGCTTCCGCGGGTTACCCGCACAACGGCCACCGGTGGCGGCAGCGTCACGCCGCCCGCTTTGGAGATCATGGCCGTCAGAGAGCGCGCCGCGCGGTCAATGGTATAGTTGCCCTGACCGCCAACGGCCCCGGCAACGGTGACGGCCGAGCCGTCGCCCGCGACGCGGGACACGGTGACCTGCGGGTCGGGTGTCTGCGGGTCAAGCTTGCGGGTGATGGCGTCACGCACGCCCTCCGGGGTCTGGCCGGCGGCCTTGATCCGGCCGGCATAGGGCACGAAGATGAAGCCCTGCCCGTCAACCTGCAACGTGTTCAGCGCCGAGACCCGCTGCCCGGTATTGCCCAGAAGCGGGTCGTCCTTGACGTTTTCAAAGATCGTCAGCGCCAGGGTGTCGCCGGACGAGATGACATCCGACCCCATCAGCCCGGCGTCGCGGAATGAGGATGAGAAGCCGAGCGACGGCACCACCGACGTGGCGCGGGTCACCCTTGGGTTCACGGTGACGACAAAGGCATCACCGCCTTCAAGGACCGAACCCTTGTAGATCTCGTTCTTGTTCGGTCCTGAGCGGGGAAGGCCGCAAGACGCGGCTCCCAGCAAGAGGGCAACAAGGGACAGGGCGACTGTCCCCCTTGAGAATAACGTGGCCACTGCTCGGGCTCCTTTAACTGGAGTTTGCCTCAAGTTTTGCCAGCAACCCTACGCAATGACGAAATAAAACGCCAGCGTCGATTGTTTCCATCAGTTCACAAGTCGCAACTGTTGCCTTGGTGCCGCGTTGCCGGAGGTCAGCGCCTCATACGGATCCTCGGATTGCAGCATCATGTCCACCACTTGCCGCAGCAGTTCACGCCGCCCGCGGGTCGAGTAAAAGCCGCCCGGAACCTGCGAGGTTTCGAGCAGGTAATGGCGGTAATCGCGGTAGGCGCGGCTGTCGGGACGGGTGGGATGGGCAAAGAAGTCGGGCAGGTTCTGGGGCGAGACAAACTCGGGCTTGGCGTAGACGGCGGCGCCGAACACCTTGAGCGGCAGGCCGCGCCACAGGGCCTGCTGGGCGGCGGTGGAGTTCACGGTGACCGCGGTGCGGGCGTGGTTCAGAAGCTGCGCCAGCTTGCCGCCCTGCACGAAA
>JANMCI010000549.1:0-3481 GCA_031361245.1 Rhodobacterales bacterium | reverse complement strand
ATGGGCGACAACCGTGACAATTCGATGGACAGCCGCTTTTCGCCCAATGTCGGTGGCGTGGGGTATGTGCCGGCTGAAAACCTGATCGGGCGGGCCGACCGGGTGATGTTCTCCTCTGCGGGGTCGTCGCTGTTTTATTTCTGGACGTGGCGCGGCGACCGCTTCTTCAAGGCGATCGAGTGAAACTGGCGGCCGACCTTCAGGCGTTTCAGGCCCGATTGGGCCATGTGTTTGCCAAGCCCGACCTGCTGGTGCAGGCGGTCACCCATGCGTCCCTGTCTTCGCCCACCCGGGCCGACAATCAGCGGCTGGAGTTTCTGGGCGACCGCGTGCTGGGTCTCGTGATGGCCGAGGCGCTGCTGGAAGCCGACCAGAAGGCCGCCGAAGGGCTGCTGGCCCCGCGCTTTAACGCGCTGGTCCGCAAGGAGACCTGCGCCGATGTGGCGCGCGAGATGGGTCTGGGCGAGGTTCTGAAACTGGGCCGGTCGGAGATGATGTCGGGCGGGCGGCGCAAAGAGGCGCTGCTGGGCGACGCGCTGGAGGCGCTGATTGCCGCCGTCTATCTCGACGGCGGTTTTGCGGCGGCCCGCGCCGTGGTATTGCGACTTTGGGGTCAGCGGATCGGGGCGGTCGAGGCGGACGCCCGCGACGCCAAGACCAGCCTGCAGGAATGGGCGCAGGCACGCGGCATGGCACCGCCGGTCTATTCCGAGGCGGCGCGCGAGGGGCCGGACCACCAGCCGGTCTTTACCGTGCAGGTCGCGCTTGAGACCGGAGAAATGGAAGTCGCGCGGGCGGGGGCCAAGCGGCTTGCCGAACAGCAGGCGGCACGGGCGCTTCTGGCGCGGATGGAGGCAGACAATGACTGACGATGGCACGATGCCGGGGCAGGGTATCGACACACGGGCAGGCTTTGTCGCGCTGATCGGCGAACCCAACGCAGGCAAGTCCACGCTCTTGAACCGGATGGTGGGGGCCAAGGTCTCGATCGTGACGCACAAGGTGCAGACCACCCGAACCCGGATCAGGGGTGTCGCGATGGAGGGGCAGGCCCAGATCGTGTTCGTGGACACACCGGGCCTGTTCAAACCGCGCCGCCGTCTGGACCGCGCCATGGTGGCCGCCGCGTGGGGCGGGGCGGCGGATGCCGATCTGATCGTTCTGCTGGTCGAGGCGCATCGCGGCCTGACCGAGGGGACAAAGGCCATCATCGACACGATGCGCGACCGCATCCCGCAGGGTCAGAAGGTGGCGCTGGCGATCAACAAGATCGACCGGGTCAAGGCCGAGGTCCTGCTGGGTCTGTCGCAAAAACTGAACGAGGCGTTTCCCTTTGCCGAGACCTTCATGATTTCGGCCGAAAAGGGTTACGGGGTGGACAAGCTGAAGCAATGGCTCGCCAGCGAGTTGCCGCTGAGTGCCTGGTATTACCCCGAGGATCAGATCGCGGATCTGCCGATGCGGATGATCGCGGCAGAGATGACGCGCGAAAAGCTGACGCTGCGGCTGCATGAGGAGTTGCCCTATCAGCTGACCGTCGAGACCGAGAACTGGGAGGACATGCCCGACGGCTCCACCCGGATAAACCAGATCATCTATGTCATGCGCGACGGCCACAAGGGCATCGTTCTGGGCAACAAGGGCGAGACGATCAAGAGCATCGGCACCGCCGCGCGGGCCGAAATCTCGGCCTTTCTGGAGCGGACGGTGCATCTGTTCCTGGAGGTCAAGGTGCGTCCCGGCTGGCTGGAAGAGCCCGAGCGCTATACAGAGATGGGGCTTGATTTCAAAGACGGCAATCCGGGGTGATCCGGGCCCAAAAATTTTCGGCTAAGATTTTTGGATGCCGGTCAACGGACTGTTCTGTTTGTGAGGTTCGGTCGGCGCAGAGGACAAGGGGCACGACGGGATGGAACCGCGTCTGACTTCGGGCTTTTGGGTTTCGGCCTATCTGAACCGGCTTCGGCTGGCGGAGATACCGGCCTATGTCACGCAAAAGGGTGATGCGACGGCGGGGGCGTTGGTGGTCAAGGTCGCCACGCTGGACGGGCGGGCGCGGGCGTTTCAGCGCAGCTTTGATCTCAGCGCCGATGCCCGCATCTGGGTGGTGCTGGCCGAGGGGGCGGAGGCCGAGGTCGATGCCGCGCTGGGCCGGCAAAAGGCGCGCGACCCTGATCTGTGGGTGATCGAGCTGGAGGACAAGGCCGGACGGACGCTGCTGGACGAGGCTGGTCTCTCAGGCTGAACGGCGCGTCATCAGGCGGGCGACCAGCCGAAGCGCAAGGGCGCATATGGCGAAAACCGCGACGAGGCCTGCGCAGAACAAAAGCACCTTCGGCAGTCCAAAGCGCCCGATGTCGAAGAAGAAATAGGGGTAGGAGGCGGTGATCCAGCCCCTTGCCAGCGCATAGATGCAATAGACGGCAGGCAGGCTGAGCCAGATCCAGATATCGGCGAGGCGCAGGGTCTTGTCGGCAAAGGCCAGCCACCACAGCGGCACCAGCACCGGCACGGCGATGTGCATCAGGAAATCGGGATACCAGTCGGGCGCGGCCTTGGGTTCCGCCGGGGCCAGCAGCAGGCGGTAGATGAGGCCGACCATGATGATCGACAGGGTCAGCGTCACAGCCAGATTGGCACTGGCCGGGCGGCCCAGCGCCACGCGGGCCATCACGATCACCGTCAGGACATTGGTGATGACGGTGAAATAGCGCAGCATCCCCCAGGCCCGCGGCGCTTAGGGCAAGGGATCGGCAATCGTGCCGTTCAACTGGAATTGCCATGCGACCCCGATCAGGACGACAAGGGCGATGAAAGCGGCGATCAGGCGTGATGCGGTCATGGCGCGACTTTGGCGCGATCGCTGCGCGGGGCAAGATTTTCGTAGCGTCACGTCTGACGGGGGCGGCCCCGCACCCGCCGCGCCAGCCAGATCAGACCAAGTCCCAAAAGGGCGAAGGCGGCCATGAGGCCGGTCAGGTTCACCGCGACCCGCAGCCAGCCCAGTGCTGCGGCATTCAGAAGCGGACAAGGATAGGTGCCGCCGACCTGACCCCGGACAAGGGCATAGGCGCAATAGGCCGCGGGCCAGATCAGCCACGGCGGCAGGTCGCGGGTCGTCACCTCTTTCGGCGCAAAGCCCAGCCACCACAGCACCATGGCCAGCGGCATCGCCGTATGGAGCCCCTGATCCGCCCACCACGCCAGCCCCTGTGGTGCCCAGAGCGGCGCCAGCCCGATGTGATAAACCAGCCCCGCCGCCATCACCATGGACAGCGCAAGCCCCGCGGCGCGCGATGCGCTGATCCTCCAGCCACGCGCCACGGCCAGCATGTGGAAGGTGGCGGCGAAATTGGTCAGGATGGCGAAGGAGCCGGCCAGAAACCACAATTGTTGCGGCAGGCTTTGACCCGACACCGGGGGCAAGAGGGCGTCATACTGTGCCCGCAGCGACGCAAGTCCCAGAACGCCGATCAGCAAG
>JANMCI010000543.1:0-1524 GCA_031361245.1 Rhodobacterales bacterium | reverse complement strand
AGGGCATCGACAGCGAGGCGCCGCGCCATCTGACCAAGGTCGTGGTGCTGGACAATGGCTGAGGTTTCCGTCCGCGATCTGGTCAAGGATTATGGGGCCGTGCGGGCGATGCACGGAGTCAGCTTTGACGTCGCGGACGGGGAGTTTGTGGCGCTGGTCGGGCCGTCGGGCTGCGGCAAGTCCACGCTGCTGCGGATGATAGCGGGGCTGGAGGATATCACCGGCGGCACGGTCTCTATCGGCGGCAGGATCGTCAACGAGGTCGAACCCAAGCTGCGCGACATCGCGATGGTGTTTCAGAACTATGCGCTTTACCCCCATATGACCGTGCGCGACAACATGGGCTTTTCGCTGAAGCTGCGCGGCGGGGCGCGGGCCGAGATTGCCCGCGCGGTCACCGAGGCCGCCGAAATTCTGGGCCTGACGCCCTATCTGGAGCGCAGCCCCAAGCAGCTTTCGGGCGGGCAGCGCCAGCGGGTGGCGATGGGCCGCGCCATCGTGCGGCGGCCGCAGGTCTTTCTGTTCGACGAGCCGCTGTCGAACCTTGATGCCGCGCTGCGCGTCCAGATGCGGGGGGAGATCAGGGGCTTGCATGAGCGGTTGGGCTCGACCTCGATCTTTGTCACCCATGATCAGGTCGAGGCGATGACGATGGCCGACCGGATCGTGGTGATGCGGGCGGGGCGGCTGGAGCAATCGGGGCCGCCGCTGGAATTGTATGACCGCCCGGTCAACGCCTTTGTCGCGGGGTTCATCGGCTCGCCCGCCATGAACCTGATGCGGGGGCAGGCGGGGGGCGGGCAGGTCAGGCTGGCGGAGGGGCCGACGCTGGCCTTGGACAGCGCAGCCACGGGCGCGGTGATTTACGGAATCCGGCCCGAGCATCTGGACCTGGTGCCCGCCGGGACGGAAGGCGCGATCAGCGCCGAGGTGACGCTGATCGAAAGCACGGGCACGGCAATGTTTGTCGCCACCAAGGCCGGGGCGCTGGCGGTTCAGGCGCTGTTCACCGACCGCCCGGACATCAAGCGCGGCGATGTGATCGGCCTGAGGCCCCGGGCGGGGCTGGCGCATGTCTTTGACGCGGTTACGGAAAAGAGGATCGCATGACGGATGATCTGCCCCTGTCGCAATTCCGGCCCGAGGCGAAACTGGTGGTGCCACAGTCGGGCATCACGCGCTTTCGCCGCCGGGTGATTGATGCCCACAACCACCTTGGCCCTTTTGGCGGCAATTGGGCCGACCGACCGCCTGCCGCGCTTTTCGACCATCTGGATCAGGTCAACGTCGGCTATTACGTCGATCTGGACGGCGGCTGGGGCGAGGATGTGCTGGACCACCGCCTGCGCCATTTCAAGGCCTTTGCGCCCGACCGCTATCAGGTGTTCGGCGGGGTCGATTGGGCGAAATGGGCCGAGGAGGGTCACGGCTTTGCCGACCGCGCCGCCGCAAGGTTCCGCGCGCAGGTGGCTAGGGGGGCGCAGGGGCTGAAAATCTGGAAACCCTTTGGGCTGAACGTGACGG
>JANMCI010000541.1:0-4742 GCA_031361245.1 Rhodobacterales bacterium | reverse complement strand
AGAACGCCTCCGGCGAATACTACCTGACCGACCTGGTCGAACTGGCCCGCGCCGAGGGGCTGTCGGTCGGCTTCGTCACCTGCCCCGAAACCGAGACGCTTGGCATCAACACAAGGGCCCAGCTCGCCGCCGCCGAAGCCGCCTTCCAGAGCCGCGCGCGGGCCGAGGCGCTGGACAACGGCGTAACCCTGACTGCCCCCGAAACCGTGTTCTTCGCCCTTGATACCCATGTCGGCCGCGATGCCTCCATCGGGCCGGGCGTGATCTTCGGCCCCGGCGTCACCATTGAATCCGGCGCCGAAATCAAGGGCTTCTGCCATCTGGAGGGCTGTCACATCTCGCGCGGCGCCACGGTCGGCCCCTTTGCCCGCCTGCGCCCCGGTGCCGAACTGGCCGAGGATGTCCATGTCGGCAACTTCGTCGAGATCAAGAACTCCATTCTCGACGAAGGCGTCAAGGTCGGCCACCTGACCTACATCGGCGACACCGATATCGGCGAATTCAGCAACATCGGCGCCGGGACCGTCACCTGCAACTATGACGGCGTCATGAAGCACCGCACCCGCATCGGCAAACGCGCTTTCATCGGCTCGGACACCATGCTGGTGGCCCCGGTCAGCGTCGGCGACGATGCGCTGACCGCCTCGGGGTCGGTGATAACCGACGATGTACCGGCCGGGGCGTTGGCCGTCGGCCGCGCCCGGCAGGTCAACAAACCCGGCCTCGCCACCCGCCTGATGGCAAAACTCAAGGCCATCAAGGCCGCAAAAGGAAAAGCATAATGTGCGGCATTGTCGGCGTTCTGGGAAATCACGAAGCGGCACCCATATTGGTCGAGGCGCTGAAGCGGCTGGAATACCGCGGCTATGACAGCGCCGGCATCGCCACGGTGAACAGCGGGCGGCTGGACCGTCGCCGCGCGGTGGGCAAGCTTGTGAACCTGTCCGACCTTCTGGTCCACAACCCGCTCGCCGGCAAATCCGGCATCGGCCACACCCGCTGGGCCACCCATGGCGCCGCCACCACGACCAACGCCCATCCCCACCGCTCCGGCCCCGTGGCCGTGGTGCACAATGGCATCATCGAGAACTTTCGCGAGTTGCGCGCCGAGCTTGCCGCCGTCGGTCTGACGCAGGAATCCGAGACCGACACCGAAACCGTCGCCCTCTTGACCCGCCACCTGATGGATCAGGGCCGCACCCCCGTCGAGGCCGCGCGCGAGACGCTGAAACGCCTTCACGGCGCCTTTGCGCTCTGCTTCCTCTTTGATGGCGAGGATGACCTCATGATCGCCGCCCGCAAGGGCAGCCCCCTCGCCATTGGCCATGGCAAGGGCGAGATGTTCGTCGGCTCCGACGCCATCGCCTTGGCCCCGATGACCGACCGCATCACCTATCTCGAGGAAGGCGACTGGGCCGTCATCACCCGCAAGGGTGCCATCATTCACGACGCCGAGGACCGCCTCGCCAACCGGCCCGAGACCCGGATCCAGATCGACGCCACCCGGATCGAGAAGGCGGGCTACAAGCATTTCATGGCCAAGGAGATTGCCGAACAGCCCGTGGTGATCGCCGATGCGTTGCGCCATTACGTCAAGAACGGCACCCTGAACCTGCCGCAGGTCAATTTCACTGGTGTGACGCGCATCACTATGGTCGCCTGCGGCACCGCCTCTTATGCGGCCCATGTCGCCAAATACTGGTTCGAGCGAATCGCCGGCCTGCCCGCCGAAATCGACATCGCATCCGAGTTTCGCTACCGTGAGCCCCCCTTGTCGCCCGCCTCCTGGGCCGTGTTCATATCGCAATCCGGTGAAACCGCCGATACCCTTGCCGCCCTGCGCTATGCTACCGGCAAGGTCGCCAAAGTCGTCGCCGTCGTCAACGTGCCGACCTCCTCGATCGCCCGCGAGGCCGACCTTGCCCTGCCGATCATGGCCGGGGTCGAGGTTGGCGTGGCCTCGACCAAGGCTTTCACCTGCCAGCTTGTCACCCTTGCCCTGCTGGCGCTGAAAGCCGCCGTCGACCGGGGTCGCCTGACACCGGCCGATCTGACGCGGCACCTGACCGACCTCGCCGCCCTGCCCGGCCTGATGAACCACGCGATGGGCCTCAGCGGCGACATCGCCGCCATCGCCGAAGAACTGGCCGAGGCGCAGGATGTGCTGTTCCTGGGCCGCGGGGCGATGTTCCCGCTGGCGCTTGAAGGAGCGCTGAAACTCAAGGAAATCAGCTATATCCACGCCGAGGGCTATGCGAGCGGCGAGTTGAAGCACGGCCCCATCGCCCTCATCGACGCCCGCGTGCCGGTCATCGTTCTGGCCCCCCGCGACCATCTCTTCGAGAAAACCGTCTCCAACATGCAAGAGGTCATGGCCCGCCACGGCAAGATCCTCCTGATCTCGGACGCCCAGGGCGTGCGCGAGGCTGGCATGGGCTGCTGGCACACCCTGACCCTGCCGCAAGCCTCCCCGCTCTTCACCCCAATCCTCTATGCCGTCCCCGCCCAGCTCTTGGCCTACCACACCGCCATCGCCAAAGGCACCGACGTGGACCAGCCCCGCAACCTCGCCAAATCCGTCACGGTGGAATGATGGCCAAGCAATTCGACCGGCTCGCCCTACCGCACCGCACCTTTATCGAGGCGCAGCATCTGTTCTTTGTCGCCACCGCCGCCGCAACCGGACGAGTGAACAACTCGCCCAAAGGCATGGATAGCTTGCGCGTCCTCGACGCCAACCGCATCCTGTGGCGCAACTCCACCGGTTCCGGCAATGAAACCGCCGGCCACCTGCGCCTTGATCCCCGCATCACCCTGATGTGGTGCGCCTTTGACGCGCAACCGCTGATCCTGCGGTGCTACGGCACCGCCAAAACCATCCACCTTGGCGAGGACGGTTGGGACGCCGGCAACGCCTTGTTCCCCCACGACATCGCGGCCCGTCAGATCTTTGATGTCACCATTGATCTCGTGCAAACCTCCTGTGGTTTCGGCGTCCCGCGGATGGCCTATGAAGCCGAACGCCCCGACGCCGATGCCTGGTCAGCCGGAAAGGGCCCCGACGGAATCGTGAAATACTGGGACGAAGTGAACCGCACAACCATCGACGGTTTCCCCACCGGGATCGATGCCAACCTGTGACCCCCGATGACGCCCTCGTCCAGTTGCGCGCCCTTGGCGATCCGGTCCGCGCCGCAGACGCCGCCGCCTATCACAAGGCGCCCCGGGTCTATCTTGGCATCAAGGTCCCCGACATCACGGCCCTTGCCACCTCGTGGCGCAGCGATCTCGACACCCCAGGCCGCGTCGCCCTCGCCGATGCGCTGTGGCAAAGCGACATCCACGAAGCCCGCGTCGCCGCCGCCAAACTGCTGACCCAGGCCCGCATCCCCGGCGATGCAGCGGTCTGGCACCTCATCGCCTCCTGGGTCCCCACTTTCGACGCCTGGGCCATCGCCGACCACGCCTGCGACGCCGGCGGCCGCCGCCTGCTGGCCGACCCGTCCCGGCTGGACGAGGTCGAGACCTGGACCACCCATCCCAACATGTGGGCCCGCCGCGCCGCCCTCGTGATGACCCTTGGCTGGACCCGGCAGAACTTTCCCAAAGCCGCCGACCTCGCCATCCGCGACCGCGTTCTGGGCTGGGCCGCTGCTTACGTGACCGACAAGGACTGGTTCATCCAGAAAGCCGTGGCCTGGTGGCTGCGCGACCTTGGCAAGCACGACCCCCAACGCACCCACGACTTTCTCGAGGGTCCCGGCCAGGGCCTCAAATCCTGGGCGCGCAAGGAAGCCGCCAAATACCTCTAGGCGGCCGCCCCCTCAGCCCCGCCGCCCTCACCTTACCGCGATCCCCTTGCCCCCCGCCCGCAACAGGCTTACCCTTACCCCATGACCGCGCCCCTCATCGATCCCTTCGCCCGCGCCATCAGCTATTTGCGCGTTTCGGTCACAGACCGCTGCGATTTCCGCTGCGCCTATTGCATGACCGAACACATGACCTTCCTGCCCAAGGCAGAGCTTCTCAGCCTTGAGGAGCTGGACCGCCTGTGTTCGACCTTCGTGCGCCTTGGCGTCGAAAAGCTGCGCATCACCGGCGGAGAACCCCTTGTCCGCAAAGGCATCATGACGTTTTTCGAGGCGATGTCGCGGCATCTGGCCACCGGCGCGCTCAAGGAGCTGACGCTGACGACCAACGGCAGCCAGCTGCGCAAATACGCAGCCGACCTCGCCGCCGTCGGGGTGAAACGGATCAACGTCTCGGTCGATACCCTGGACGACAAGAAATTCGCCGAGATCACCCGCTGGGGTCGTCTGCCGCAGGTGCTGGATGGCATCGCCGCTGCCAAAGAGGCGGGACTGCGAGTCAAGGTCAATGCCGTGGCTCTCAAAGGCTTCAACGAGGATGAGCTTTTCACCCTCACCGAATGGTGCGCCCGCGACGGCCACGACCTGACCTTCATCGAGGTCATGCCGATGCGCGACATGGGCGAGACGCAGCGCACCGATCAATACTGGCCCCTCAGCGACCTGCGCGCCCGGCTCGCGACCCGCTACACCATCACCGATCTGACTGAACGCAGCGGCGGCCCCGCCCGTTATCTGCGGCTGAACGAGACGGGCCAGAAGATCGGCCTGATCACGCCCCTGACCCATAACTTCTGCGAAAGCTGCAACCGGGTGCGGCTGACCTGCACGGGCGAGCTTTACATGTGCCTCGGGCAAGAAGACATGGCCGAC
>JANMCI010000148.1:0-8862 GCA_031361245.1 Rhodobacterales bacterium | reverse complement strand
ATGTAGAGGATGCCGAGTTGCATGAGAGGTCTCCTTGCCAGCACAGCTAGCGCGGTTGCGGGAAATTGCCAGTGTCGCGCGCCCTCGACTTCGCTGCTGTGAAGTGGTGAACTGGCCCTCATGCCCGTGATGAAAGGCCAGCCCATGACCAACCGCCCGCTTGGACGCTCCGGCATCTCGATCCCGCCGCTGATGCTCGGCTCCAACGTCTTTGGCTGGACGGCGGATGAGGCGGCGTCGTTTGCGGTGCTGGATGCGTTTGTGGCCGAGGGATTCACCGCGATTGACACGGCGGATGTCTATTCGCGCTGGGTGCCGGGCAATGACAGCGAGAGCGAGCGGATCATCGGGCGGTGGATGCGGGCGCGGGGCAACCGGGACAAGATGGTGATCGCGACCAAGGTCGGATCGGACATGGGGCAAGGGCGGCGGGACCTGAGGGCGTCGTGGATCGTCAAGGCGGTCGAGGGCAGCCTGAGCCGGCTGCAGACCGATGTGATCGACCTTTACCAGACCCACTGGCCCGACCCGCGCACCCCGGAAGAGGAGACGCTGGGTGCCTATGACGTGCTGCTCAAGGCCGGGAAGGTGCGGGCGATCGGCTGCTCGAACTATGACAAGGGGCTGTTGTCGAACGCCCTCGCCCTCGCCGACAAGGGGATGCCGCGCTATCAGACGCTGCAGAACGAGTACAACCTTTATACCCGCGATGCCTATGAAGGTCCGGTGCAGGACATGGTTGTGGCGAACGGGATGGGGGCGATCCCGTATTACAGCCTTGCCGCCGGGTTCCTGACCGGGAAATACCGCAGCGCCGACGATTTCGGGCAGAGCAAGCGGGGCTCGGGCATGAGCCGCTATCTGAACGCGCGGGGCTTTGCCATTCTGGCGGCGATGGACGGGGTGGCGGCGCGCACCGGTGCGAAACATGCCGAGATTGCGCTGGCATGGGTGCTGGCCCAGCCCGGCATCACGGCGCCCATCGCCTCGGCGACCACGGTTGCGCAGGTGCAAAGCCTCGCACGGGGGGCGCGGCTGACGCTGGCGGCGGAGGATCTGGCGGCGCTGACCAAGGCGGGGGCCTAGGGTTCCTTTCGCCAATACCGGGCAAGGTTGTCGATCTGGACCATTTCCTCGTCAATCCCGTGCTCGGCCCGGTAATCGTGGATCGCCTTTTGACAGCCGGGAAGCATGTAGTCATCGACGATGCAAAAACCGCCAGCCTGCAGCTTTGGATAGAGGGAATTCAAGGCGTCGATGGTGGAGCTGTACATGTCCCCGTCCAGACGCAGGATCGACAGCTTTTCGATCGGGGCGGTGGGCAGAGTATCGGCAAAGAACCCCTTCAGGAAAACGACCTTATCGTCCAGAAGGCCGTACCGTCTGAAGTTCTGCTTCACCTGTTCCTCGGTCACGGCGAGAAAGCTGTACTTGTGATGAACATCCCCGGCGTCAGCGGGGTATTTCTCGGCGTCAGGCGCGGGCAATCCTTCAAAACTGTCGGCCACGAAGACGCGTCGGTCGGTGACATTCAGCGACTTGAGCAAAGCGCGCATGAGAATGCAGGATCCGCCGCGCCAGACACCGGTTTCAATCATGTCGCCGGGGACGCCATCGGCGATCACGCGGCGTACACACATTTCCAGATTGTCGAGGCGTTTCATTCCGACCATCGTGTCGGCATAGCCGGGCCAGGTTTCGCCGCCTTGCCGTTCTGCGTCGGTGTAAACGGGGGTGACGCCCAGAACCAGTCCGCGCCGTTCAAGCAGCTTGGCGAAGGCCTGAATCAGCCGCCGTTTCACAGTATTATTGGTCTGGTTGAAATACCCGTACGGCATTGGCGGTTCCGGCCAAAGCGAAAACGAAAGGGTCTTCTTGAGGAGATCGGTGTAAAGTTCGTCAGGATTCGACATTGGGTTCAATGACCTTGTTGTGCGCTGTCAGTGTCTGTTTGCAACCAGTGGCAACGCAGTTCAAACGGGTATCGGGCCGGGCGGACTGAGCGCAGAGTGCTGGGTTTGCGAGAGTGGTGCAAGCGCGGAGATGCGCGGGGGATCAAAACGGGGGTCGCTGTGCGTTTGCGGTTCAGCGGCGGACGTCAGACCACCGCCCGGCTTCTGCCTGCGAAAAGTGCGGCCTTCAGCGCACGCACCCTGGCGCGGTCGGTGCGCTTTTCGGTGCCGGTGACAAAGCCGAACGGGTCGGGGTGGCCGGCAAGGGTCACGGCGCAACTGGCATGAACTTCGGTGACGCCCAAGGGCGCGAGGAGCGGCCAGGTTTCAACGGAGACGCCCGAGCCGGGCATGATGGAGAGGCGGCCTTGGGCGGTGCGCATCATGCGGGTCAGGCGTGGCAGGCCGTCATGTGCCATGCGGGCGCCGCCGGAGGTGAGGACGCGCCGGAAGCCGAGGGCTGCGGCGGTCTCCACGGCCTCGTCCACGTCAGGGGCAAGATCAATGGCGCGGTGAAGGCTGAGGTCGAGGCCGGCTGCCTCGGCGATCAGGTCGGACAGGACGGCCGCGTCGAGGCGACCGTCGGGACGGGAGGCACCAAGGACAACGCCGGTCAGGCCCGCGGACCGGGCGGCGCGGATGTCGGCGCGCATGGTGGCGACCTCGGCGGCGGCAAAGACAAAGCTGCCGGGGCGGGGGCGGATCAGCGGGTAGGCGGGAAGGCCGCAGGCGGCAGCGGCGGCCATCAGGCCCGGGCTTGGGGTCAGGCCACCGACCGACAGGGCGGCGCAAAGCTCGATCCGGTCCGCACCACCGGCGACGGCTTCGTCCAGACCAAGGGCATCGTCGACGCACACCTCAAGCAGCAAATTCGACCTCCCCGGCGGCAGCCGCACCGATCAGACCGGCATCGGCGGACACCTGTGCCACCACGACAAGGGGTGCCTCCACCCGCCGCAGGATGCGGGCGCGCACGGCGTGGTCAAGGGCTGTGATCAGGGCTGGCACATTCGCAAGTCCGCCACCGACCGGGACGACCGAACAGCCGAGGAGGTTGACGACCATGGCAAGAACCCCGCTGACGAGGTCGAGCCAGAGGTCCACGGCGGGTGTTGGCTGACCACCGGTCCAGCGCGCCAGAATCTTGACCGAACTCAGCTCCTCGCCGGTCAGGTGGCGGTGCAGACGCTCCAACCCGCGCGCCGAGCCGACGGTGTCCAGACAGCCCAGCTGACCGCATCCGCAGGCAAAGGCGGGATCACGGATCACCGGCCCGTGGCCCCATTCGCCGGAAATGCCCCCCGCGCCCTGAACCACCCTGCCATCAATCACCATCCCGCCGCCAACGCCCGAGCCGAGGATCACGCCGAACACGTTGCGATGACCGCGCCCTGCCCCCTGCGTGGCTTCGGCCATGGCAAAGCAGTCGGCATCGTTCAGGGCCAGCACGGGCAGGCCAAGGGCGGCCTGCAGATCAGCGACCACAGTGCGGCCGTCCAGACAGGGGATGTTGGCCACCTTGGCGGGGCCCAGAGGCGGCACGATCCCGGCAATGGACAGGGCCACACCGCGCTCGCCGCCGCGCAGAAACCCGTGCAGGGCCGCTGCGAAGGCGGCAAAATCGGTCAGGGGCGTCGGCACTTCCCCCAACACGATGCCGCCGCGGGCCGCCTTGATCCGGGAACCGCCGATGTCGAAAGCCAGAACCATGCGCCCCTCCCGGACAAGGCGCATCCCTGCCCCTGCAATTATCTGTCCCTAAATATCCCCGGGGGTTCAAGGGGGGCTGGCCCCCCTTGCCTCACAAGGCACGCATCCGGTTGTTGCGTGGGTTATGTTCGACCTCGGCCAGACCCAGCAGTTCCATCAGGGGCGGGACATAATTGGCGAACCGGCCGCGATAGCCCTTGCGCAGGCCGTAATAGCCGCCGACCGGGTTGCTTTCGTCCCGCGCCCAAGCCTCGACCGTGCCCGTGGCTACCGGCTTGCCCTCATCGGCATTGCCAAGCAGCACCCAGTCACCGCGCGCCTTAAGCATGGCGTGCAGATCCTCAAGGCAGCGCAACTGGTATGTCAGTTTCGTGGTGCCGACCATGCAGACCAATTGGCCCGCTGCCTCGTCTTTCCACATCTGGTAGTCCGAGGTCTGTGGCGGGGTTTTCAGCACCCACGGGTCATCCTTGGTGCCGCTGCCGTAAGAGATCATGTTCATGTCCTGCCCTCCACCATCCGTTTCAAACCGTCTGCAAAGCGTTCAAAGCTCGGCTGCATATCGGGCATGCTGCGCCAGATCAGAGGCAGCATAAGGCCCATGTAGACTTCGGCCATGTGAAAATCGGTGCCGTTTGTCCGGGTCGTCAGGGTAAAGGTCCGACGCCCGTAAAAGACGCCCGGGGTGCCGCTGGTCCAGACCATGAGCCGCGGCGCGGTGACTGCCGCGACGGTCAGGGTAAAAAGCCTGCCGGGGGCGACGGCGCTTTCCAGCCGGATCTTCTGTCCGGCCACCATCTGACCCTCCAGCCGCAGGATGCCCAGATCCCCGGACAGGATGCGCGAAGGATTGGTAAGGGCGGCCCAAACCGAGGCAGGCTCGGCCGCGATCATCCGGCGCGTTTCGACCAGTTTCATTTTCGACCCCCTGCCCCTTGTCGAATCGGGGTATAGAGGGTGAAACAGGGCATCTTATGTCAGGTATGAAAACATGCGGGCCTCACGGTTGTTGCAGATCTTGCTGCTTTTGCAGAACCGGGGCCGGTTGACCGCCTCGGCGCTGGCGCGGGAACTGGAAGTGGACCCACGGACGATCCTGCGGGACGTCGATGCGATGAGCGAGGCGGGGCTGCCGATCCTGACCCATCGCGGGGCACAGGGCGGGATCGAGCTGGGGTTCAACTATCGCAGCCGGTTGACCGGGCTGGCCGAGGATGAGGCCGAAGCGCTGGCGGTGTGGCTGGCGGCCCCTCCGCCGGCGCTGGCCGAGCTTGGCCTTGGCAAGGCGGCGGGGCGGGCGCGGGCAAAGCTGGTCGAAAGCTTTCCCGACCGCAGCCGGGCGGTGATGGCGGCGACCTTCGCGCGGTTTCCGCGTCAAGAGGTGGCGGGCGCCGACGATCCGCGGGTGGCGGCGATTGCCGGAGCGATCAGGGCCGGGCAGACCCTGCGGTTGCGGACGCGCAGCCCGACGCCGGTTCATCTGCGCCCCACCTCGCTGTCGTTCGGACCCGGTGGCTGGGCGGTGACGGGGCCGCCGCTGGACACGCCGATCCCGCAGGCGGAGTGGGGGGATATCAACATTTCCCGGGCGCCGCTGGCTTGACAGGGCCGCCGCGTTGCCCGCATGAGGCGGGAAATGGAGGACCCCCATGTCAGATGACCGCCTGATCGTTGCCCTTGACGTGCCGAACCTCATTCAGGGGATGACGCTGGCCGAGCGGCTGGGGGATGCAGTCGGCTTTTACAAGATCGGGCTTGGGATGCTGACGGGCGGCGGGCTTGCGCTGGCGGGCGAGTTGAAGCAGCAGCATGGCAAGCGGATATTCCTTGACATGAAGCTGTTCGATATCGGGGCCACGGTCGAGGCGGCGGTGCGCGGGCTGGCGCAGTATGAGCTGGACTTTCTGACCGTTCATGGCGACCCGCAGGTCGTGCGGGCGGCGGCGGAAGGCAGGGGCGCCACGATGAAGATCCTTGCCGTGACGGTGCTGACCTCGCTGGACCGGGCGGATCTGGATGAGGGGCTGATCAAGGCCGGGGACATTCACGAGATCACGCTGGAGCGGGCCGCGCGGGCGCTGGAGGCCGGCGCGGATGGGGTGATCGCGAGCCCGCAGGAGGCGGCGATGATCCGCGCCCTGCCGCAGGCACGGGGCAAGCTGATCGTGACGCCGGGCATCCGGCCCGCCGGTGCCGCGGCGGGCGATCAGAAGCGCACCGCGACGCCGCATCAGGCGGTGAGCGATGGCGCGGATCACATCGTCGTGGGCCGTCCGATCTGGGCCGCGGCGGACCCGGTTGCGGCGGCGCTGGCCGTTCTGGCGGAATTGCCGCGCTGAGGCGAAGCGTGGGGGTTTTGCACCCCCAGGCGTCCTTGGTTCGCTGAACCAAGGACGCTTCCCCCGCAGAGTATTTCCAAAGGTGCAAATGCGTTTGTCAGAGCCAGCCAAGCGCGCCCAGGGCCAGGCGCGTGCGGCGTTGCAGTTCGGGAACGCCGGCGGGGTGGGCGAGAAAAGTGGCGGTGGGCATCATCTGCCAGTGCTGGCCCTCGTCGCCGAAGTGGATTGCGGCGATTTCGGCTGGCGTGATCTGACCGGCGAAAAAGTGCGAGCGGCGGCTGGCGTCCATCATCGAGGGAAACTCGCGCTGCCAGAGCAGGCGCGACGGCGGCAGGTGCAGGCCGAACTCCTCGCCCAGTTCGCGCAGCACACAGGCTTCGGGTGTCTCGTCACCCTCGCGACCGCCACCGGGCAGGTCCCACAGGTCGGCCCATGGCAGGCCGGGCTTGTCATCGCGCAGGTAGGTCAGCAGATCGGACCCCTGGATCAGCAGCAGTTTGCAGCCGACGAAGCTCATCCCGGGAAGTTGCGGTGCATCACGGCCGCCATGTCGGGGCGGGCGGAAGCGCGAGCGGCGATTTCGGCGAGGATCGGGGTTTCCCGCTCGAACGCGGCGCGGCGGGGGCGCCAATGGACCATCACGGCGATGTAGACGTCGATGGCGGAAAAGCGGGCCCCGAGGAACCATGGGCCGCCGCGACGGGCGGCCTCGGCGGCGGCGACCTTCCACAGGCGGGTCGCGTGATCGGTGACGCGGTCTTTGTAAGCCTCGGCCCCGGCCTCGGGGACAAAGCGGGTCGGGACGTCGGCAAAGGTGAAACAGGGGTAGATGTTGGCGACGATGAAGATCAGCCAGCGCAGAAAGGCGGGGCGGTCGGGCGAACCGGGCGGCGGAACCAGCACATCGCTGCCGGCAAGTTCCGACAGATAGAGCGTCATCGCGGCACTTTCGGTCATGACCTGACCGTCGTCGAGGATGAGGGTGGGGATCTGGCCAAGCGGGTTGATGGTCTTGAGCGCCGCAAGGGCGGCTGCGTCGTCGTAGATGTCACCGGCCGTCACCAGGTCGCAGGGCAGACCGAGGATGGCAAGTTGTGCCTCGATAATGGCAGACCCCCAACCGGGGGTTTCATGAAGTTTCATGGCTTGCCTCCTGAAGCAGGGCCGTTGGCGATGATGTGGCGTATTTCGGCATCGACGCGGTCGATGATGGTGTTCAGGGCGGCTTCGGCGGCGTCAGGGTCGCCTGCAACAATGGCGTTGGACAGGTTGCGGTGCGGCGGAAAGGACGTCAGACCAAAGCCCGGCACCGAAAAGGGCGAGCCGGCGGAGCGTTCCAAGGCGTCATCCATGCGCTGCAGGATCTGGCCGAACAGCGGGTTGCCGGTGGCGTCGCAGATCGCGCCGTGAAAGGCGGCGTCGGCGTTGCGCCAGGGCAGACCGGCCGCGACGACCTGAAGCAGGTCATCGCAGAGCCGCGATATTTCGCTGCGCTGGCGCAGGGTGGCGTTGACCGCGGCGCGGCGGACGGTGCCGCCCTCGATCGTGCGGCGGACGTCCAGAAGGCGCAGGATCGCCTCGCCTTCAAGCCGGACCATGGTCGGCAAGGGGCCCTGCGAGGTCTGGACCTTGGCGGTCAGATAGGTGCCGTCGCCGCGCCGCCGCCGGATGATGCCGAGCCCCTCCCAGCGGTTCAGCGCCTCGCGGATGGTTGAGCGGCCCACCCCGAAGGTGGTGGCGAGCGCGATCTCGGGCGGCAGACGGTCACCGACTTGCAGGCCGGAGCGTTCGATCATCTCGGCCAGCGCGTCGAGCACGGCCACGCCACGGGAGGGCGTGTCGATCGGCTCGGACTTGCGGAGTGCGCTGCGCTTCATGCTTGATCCTTGCTCGCCGTGGTCAGGGAGAGGCGGTTAGTTCCGGCAGAAGTTCTGTCAAGGCCGTTACCAGATGGTCCATGTGCTTTTGCGTGTTGTAGCCTTGGGCCGACACGCGGACGATGGTGTGGTCCTGCCAGTCGAAACAGGGGATTTCGATGTTGTACCGGGCGATGAGGGCCTGTTGCAGCGCCTTGGGGTCGCATTTCGTCACCGGCATGGACACCATCTGCGGAGCGCAAAACTCAAGCGACGAAAGGGCGGGCAGGCCGGTAAGGGCGCGGACGCGGGCGGCGGTGTCTTGCACAAGCGTGCGGCAGGCGGTCGCGACGGCGGGCCAGTTGTGCTGGGCGCGGAAGGCCACCGCGGTGGGGATGGTCAGGATGGCGGCGGGGTCGCGGGTGCCCTGCATCTCGAGCATGTCGATGAAGCGGGTGTTGCCGAAGAGGCCGGGGGCCGCGGGGTCGGGGCCCCAGCCGTGCGAGATAACGACCGGGTTGACGAGGGGTTGGAGGTCGCGGCGGACGTGGAGGAAGGCCGAGCCCTTGGGCGCCATAAGCCATTTGTGGCAGTTGCCGGCGTAGAAGTCGGCATCCAGCGCAGTCAGGTTCAGTTGGATGTGACCGGGCGTATGGGCGCCGTCGATCACGGTCCAGATGCCACGCTTGCGCGCCTCGGCCACGGCGGCCTCGATGGGAAAGACGAGGGCGGTGGCGGAGGTGATGTGGCTGAGGAACAGAACCTTGGTGCGGGGGGTGACGGCTGCCAAAAACGTCTCTGTAAACGCGGATTCGGAGGTCAGGGGCATGGGGACCTTGACCGCCACGACACGTGCGCCGGTCGTGCCGCAGACATAGGACCAAGTCTTTTCGAGGGCGGCATATTCGTGGTCGGTGGTCAGAATCTCGTCGCCGTCGCGCAGGTCGAGCGACTGGGCGACGATGTTTAGCCCCTCGGTTGCATTGGTCACGCCGACCAGATCGT
>JANMCI010000529.1:0-4115 GCA_031361245.1 Rhodobacterales bacterium | reverse complement strand
CGCGAAAGCTATTTCGGCATCCCGGTGCAGACGCTGTGGATGATCGTGCTGCTGGTCGCCACCTGGTTCTTGCTGAACCGAACGCGCTTTGGCGCGCATGTGTTTCTGGTGGGCGACAACCCGACCTCGGCGCGGCTGATGGGCATCGACACCATCAGCGTCAAGACCCGCGCCTTCATGCTGACGGGCACAATTGCGGTGTTCTGCGGCATGATGACCTCGGTCTACGGCTATTACTTCTGGCCGACCACGGGGGACGGATTCCTGTTGAACACCATCGCCTCGGTGTTTCTGGGCGGCACGTCGGTGTTTGGCGGCACGGGGTCGGTGATCGGGTCGTTTGTCGCGGCCTATATCATCGGGGCGATCAATGCGGGCATCGTGTCGGCGGGGATCAACGCGTTCTACACCCAGCTGTGCTTTGGTCTGGTCATCGTGATTTCGGTCGTGCTGCAGACCATCATCGACCGCAAGATACGCCGTCAGTCCATCACGGGGCGCTGATGAAGATCACACGCGTCAGCACCTCGGTCATCAACGCCCGGATGCGGAACTGGGTCTTTGTGCGGGTCGATGCCGATGTGCCGGGCCTCTTCGGTCTGGGCGAGGCGACGCTGGAGTTTCAGACCCGTGGCGTGGTGGGGGCGGTCGAGGATCTGGCGCTGCTGATCGGGGGCCAAGACCCGCGCAACATCGAACATCTGTGGCAGATCATGTACCGCCATCCCTTTTTCAAGGGCGGGATCGTGACGATGTCGGCGCTGTCGGGGATTGATCAGGCGCTGCATGACCTGAAGGCCAAGGATCTGGGGATACCGCTGTGGCAACTGCTCGGCGGGCAATGCCGGGACCGGCTGCGGATGTATGACCATCTGGGCGGCGGCGACAGCGCGGCGGTTTACGACAGCGCGGCGGTTGAAAGTTTCGCCGACAAGGCGGCGCGCTCCAAGGCGGACGGGTTCGGGGCGGTGAAAATTCTCGCCGTGGGCAAGACGGCGCCGCTGGACGGGTTGGCCGCACTGAACCAGGCCGAGGCGCTGATGGCGGCAGCGCGGCAGGGTGCGGGCGAGGACATGGACATCATGGTCGATCTGCATGGCCGCACCACGGCGGCCATGGCGATCCAGTATGCCGAGGTTCTGGCCCCTTACCGCCCGTGGTTCATCGAGGAGCCTTGCCAGCCCGAGGATCACGAGGGCACGGCGCGGGTGGCGCGCAGCACCCGCATCCCCATCGCGGCGGGCGAACGGCTGTGTCACCGCCGCGATTTCCTGCCGCTGTTGCAATCGCAGGCCATCGCCGTGGCGCAGCCCGATGTCTGCCATGCCGGCGGGTTGACCGAGGTGCGCCGGATCGCCGCGCTGTGTGACACGTTCGGCGTCTCGATGGCGCCGCACAACCCGCTCGGGCCGATTGCGACGATGGTGAACATCCATCTGGGCTTTGCGACGCCGAACTTCCTGATTCAGGAGGTGATGCGCGCCGACGTGCCATGGCGGGCTGAGATCGTCTCGGGCGTCACGCCGATTGTCGGGGGCTATGTCGTGCCAAGCCAAGCGCCGGGCATCGGGGTCGAGATCAACTTCGCGGCGGCGGCCAAGCATCCTTACAAGGACGTGAGCCCGGTGCAGTGGTATCATCACGACGGTGCAGTGGCGGATTGGTGATGGGCAGGCTTGACGGGCAACATGTGCTGGTGACAGGGGGCAGCCGGGGGATTGGGCTCGCCACGGTCGAGAAGGCGCTGGCCGAGGGGGCACGGGTCACCTCGTTTGACATCGGGCGCGGGCCTGACCTTGGCGACAGCGCGCTGGCCCTGACGGCGGATGTGACGCGTGCCGCCGACATTGCGCGGGCGGCAGGACAGGCCGTGGCACGGTTCGGGCCGGTCACGGGACTGGTGAACAACGCCGGCAAGAACGCCTATGCCGATCCGGTCACCATGACCGAGGCCGAGTGGGACGATGTGTTTTCGGTCGATCTCAAGGCGGCGTGGCTGGTGGCGCGGGCGGTGCTGCCGGGGATGATCGCGGCCAAGGCGGGCAGCATCGTCAATGTGGCTTCGGTCCATGCCGACATGACCTATCCCGGCATGTTTCCCTATGCGGCGGCCAAGGCGGGGCTAGTCGGGCTGACCCGGTCGCTGGCGCTGGAGGTCGGGCCGCACCAGATCAGGGTCAATGCGCTGTCGCCGGGTTACACCGAGACTTACCTCGTCAAGGAATTCTTTGAACGCCAGGACCCCACGTTGCGCGACAAGGTTCTGGCGGCCCATGCGATGCGGCGGATGGCCCAGCCGTCCGAGATTGCCAATTGCATCGTGTTCCTGTTGTCGGAGGAGGCGTCCTTCGTGACCGGATCGAACTGGCAGGTCGATGGCGGGCTGACGGCGCGGTTTGCGGGCTAGGACGTTGTTGGCTTTTTCGAATCTTTGAGGGCGCCTGCCGTGGGGAATTGGGGGAAGAACTATGAAAAAGCTGCGCTCGCAGGCCTGGTTTGGCGGCAAGGACAAGGACGGGTTCATCCACCGCAGCTGGATGAAGAACGGCGGCCTGCCCGATGACGCCTTTGACGGCCGCCCCATCATCGGCATCTGCAACACGTTCAGCGATTTCACCCCCTGCAACGCCCATTTCCGGGAGCTGATCACCCATATCAAGGCGGGCGTGCTGGAGGCGGGGGGGCTGCCGCTGGAATTCCCGGTATTCTCCTGCGGTGAGTCAAACCTGCGCCCCACGGCGATGCTGTTTCGCAACCTCGCCTCGATGGATGTCGAAGAGGCGATCCGCGCCAATCCGATGGACGGGGTGGTGCTGATGGTGGGCTGCGACAAGACCACGCCCTCGCTGGTCATGGGGGCGGCGACCTGCGATCTGCCGACCATTGCAGTGTCAGGCGGGCCGATGCTGAACGGGCGCTATCGCGGCAAGGCCATAGGCTCGGGCACCGATGTCTGGAAGTTCTCGGAGGCCGTGCGGGCGGGCGAGATGACCGGGGCCGAATTTGCCGAGGCTGAAAGTGCGATGTCGCGCTCGCCCGGCCATTGCATGACGATGGGCACCGCCTCGACCATGGCGTCGATGGTCGAGGCGCTGGGGATCACCTTGCCCGGCAACGCGGCCTGGCCTGCCGTCGATGCGCGACGGGCCCGGCTGGCGCGGATGTCGGGGCGGCGGATCGTCGAGATGGTGCGCGAGGACCAATGCCTGTCGCAGATCCTGACGAAACAGGCTTTCGAGAATGCCATCAAGGTGATCGGGGCCATTGGCGGGTCAACCAATGCGGTGGTGCATCTTTTGGCGATCGCGGGGCGGGTCGGGGTGGAGCTGAGCCTTGACGACTGGGACCGGGTGGGCCGGGGTGTGCCGACGATTGTGGACCTTATGCCGTCGGGGCGGTTCCTGATGGAGGAACTGGCCTATGCCGGGGGCATTCCGGCGGTGATGAAGCGGATCGAGGCGATGCTGCATCTGGACGTGATGACGGCGACCGGGACCACGTTCCGCGCGCGGTTGCAGGGGGTCGAGGTGTTTGACGAGGCGGTGATCCGGCCCCTGACAGACCCGCTGGTTCAGGATGGCGGGCTGGCAGTGTTGCGCGGCAATCTGGCCCCCAACGGCGCAATCCTGAAACCTTCGGCGGCGACGCCTGCGCTGATGCAGCATCGCGGGCGGGCGGTGGTCTTTGACGACATCGACGACTTCAAGGCGCGGATCGACGATCCGGGGCTGGAGGTCGATGCCTCATCGGTGCTTGTGCTGCGCAATTGCGGGCCCAAGGGCTATCCGGGCATGGCAGAGGTCGGCAACATGGCGCTGCCGAAGAAGCTGTTGGCGCAAGGCGTGCGGGACATGGTCCGCATCTCGGACGCGCGGATGTCGGGGACGGCTTACGGGACGGTGGTGCTGCATGTGGCTCCCGAGGCGACCATCGGGGGGCCTTTGGCGCTGGTGCGGACGGGGGATGAGATCACGCTGGATGTGGCGGGGCGGCGGCTGGAGTTGCATGTGAGTGCAGAGGACCTCGCCGCACGGGCGGCGGCATGGCGGCCTGCGGCCCGGACCTATCGCGGCGGGTATGAGACGCTGTATGTGACCCATGTGCAGGGGGCCGAT
>JANMCI010000144.1:0-1850 GCA_031361245.1 Rhodobacterales bacterium | reverse complement strand
CAGATGGCTGGCGCGGCCTTGGGCGATCATCACCTGATCGAAGCTCGGTTTGGAAAACTCGGGGTCAAAGCCCACGTCGGCGCCGCGGCCCTTGTAGTAAAACTCGGCATAGATCAACAGCTTGGCCTCGGGCCAGACCTCTTTGAGGAAAAGCGTCTCGCCCCAGCCGGAATGACCAAAGATCACATCGGGCACATAGCCCTTTTGCTGGCGCAGTTGCAGGCAGGCGCGGGCCACGGTGACGCCGCGGTCCGACATCTGGATGTAGTTGCGGCCAAGTCTTGTGGCGGCGGGGTCGAGCTTTGGGGCCTCGTGCTTGTATTTCAGCACCGGGATGGTGCTGGCGCGGGTGTTGGCCAAATCGGTCAGCGCCAGACAGTCATGGCCGCGCCTTTTGAGCTCGGGCGCCAGATACAGAAACTGGCCCGGGAAATTCTGGTGCACAAACAGGATCTTCACGCATGTCCCCCAAAGGCCGCTGCCATCAGCGTTCTTGTATAGGCATGTGCGGGATTGGCAAAGATCGCCTCTGCTGGCCCCGCCTCGACGACGTCGCCCTGTTGCATCACCATCACCTTGTGGGACAGGGCGCGCACCACCCGCAGATCATGGCTGATGAAGACATAGGCCAGCCCGTATTTCACCTGCAACGCCCGCAAAAGCTCGACGATCTGCACCTGCACAGTCATGTCGAGCGCACTTGTCGGCTCGTCCAGAACCACCAGTTTGGGCCGCAGGATCATCGCCCGGGCAATCGCGATGCGCTGCTTTTGCCCGCCCGAGAATTCGTGCGGATAGCGGCCCATGGTGGCGGGGTCGAGGCCGACCTCTTCCATGATGCCGGAGACCATCGACTGGCGGTTGCGGCCCGGTTCCAGCCCGTGCACGCCCAGCCCCTCGGCGATGATCGCCTCGGCGGTCATCCGGGGGGAAAGGCTGCCGAACGGGTCCTGAAACACCACCTGCATGTCGCGGCGCAGGCTCCGCAAAGCGCGGCCCTGAACCTGCGACAGATCGCGGCCCAGAAAGCTGACCTTGCCGGTGAAGGGGGTCAGCCGCAGGATGGCAAGGGCGAGGGTGGTCTTGCCCGACCCGCTTTCGCCGACGACGCCCAGTGTTTCGCCCGCCCGCACGGTCAGCGTGGCGTCGTTCACCGCCTTCACATGGCCGACGGTGGTGCGCAGAAAGCCGCGGGTGATCGGGAACCAGACGCGCAGCGCCTCTGTCTGCAGCACAACGGGGGCATCGGGGGCGACGGGGACGGGCAGGCCCTTGGCCTCGGCGGCCAGCAGTTTCTGGGTATAGGGATGGCGGGGATTGTCGAAAATCTCGGCCGTCACACCCTGCTCGACGATCTCGCCGCCCTGCATGACGCAGACCCGGTCGGCAATGCGGCGCACGATGTTCAGATCATGGGTGATGAACAGCAGGCTCAGGCCCTCGGACGATTTCAGCTCGGCCAGAAGGTCAAGGATCTGGGCCTGAATGGTCACATCCAGCGCCGTCGTCGGCTCGTCCGCGATCAGGAGTTCCGGCCCGTTGGCCAGCGCCATCGCGATCATCACCCGCTGGCGCTGCCCGCCCGACAACTGGTGCGGATAGGCCGAAAGGCGGCTTTCGCCGTCGCGGATGCCGACCTTCAGCAACAGCTCCAGCACGCGGGCGCGGGCCGCTTCGCCCGACAGACCCTGATGCAGCGCGAGGCTTTCGGTGATCTGCCGCTCGATCGTGTGCAGTGGGTTGAGCGAGGTCATCGGCTCCTGAAAGATGAAGCTGATGTCATTGCCGCGCACCTTGCGCAGCGCGTCCTCGGACGCCCCGATCATTTCGCGGCCCAGATAGGTGATCGA
>JANMCI010000518.1:0-1860 GCA_031361245.1 Rhodobacterales bacterium | reverse complement strand
GCTGGACGAAATCAGCACCAGCGTGTCGACGCCTTTCAGCGCGGCGGGATCGGCTTTGGCATAGTCGAATTCGCGCACCTCGACGCCCAGATCGCCGGCCTTGGTCTTGTCGCGGGCCAGAGCAACGGGTCTGGCGCCGCGCGCCTTCAGGGCGGCAATGGCAAGGCGGCCGAGGTGGCCGGTGGAACCGGTAATCGCGATGGTCATGCTTTTTCTCCTTGATTGACGGTGCGGCAGAGATACGCCTTTACTTACGATTAGGAAGTACCTACATTTAGGTAAGTATCTACCACCACCGCACAGGACCGTCATCATGGACGCACAGACCCCACTGGACTGGCTTCAGACCGGCAACGTGATGGCCGCCGATTGCCCCTCGCGGCAGGTGTTGCAGCATGTCACCAGCCGGTGGGGCACACTTGTGCTGATCGCGCTGTCGTCTGGCACCCACCGGTTTTCGGCCCTGCGCCGCCAGATCGGCGGCGTCAGTGAACGGATGCTGGCCCAGACGTTGCAGCAGCTGGAGGGCGACGGCTTTGTGCTGCGCCACGCCCATGACGTGGTGCCGCCACATGTCGACTACAGCCTGACGCCGCTTGGCCGCGAAATGGCGGACCGGGTCACGGCCCTGTCAAGCTGGATCGAGACCCATTTGCCGGTGATCCTGTCGTCGCAAGGCGCATCGCGCAGGGTGGCTGCGGACTGACGGCCTCACTCCGGCTCATAGTCATAGACCCCTGCCCGCCGCACGACGCCCGGCCCATCGCCCATGTCGCGCACGTCGTATTCGGCGCACAGCGTCAGCCGGTCCGTCGGCAGATCGGCCCGGCCCGGATCGCCCACCAGAACGCGCGCACCTTTGGCGCGAAACCGGTCCAGCACGGGCAGCATTTCGGCCGCGACCTCGGCGCTGTAAAAGACATCGCCACACAAGACCAGGTCGACCGCGGGCAAGGGGTCCAGCAACACCAGCCGCACCGCAACCCCGTTCAGCGCCGCGTTGCCCAAGACCGCCGCCTGACCCCAGCGGTCAGGCTCAACCGCCAGCACCTCCGCGGCCCCGGCGATGGCCGCCGCGATCCCAACCACACCCGATCCCGCCCCCATGTCCAACACGGTCCGGTCGCGCACAAGGTCAGGCATCCGCAAGACATGCCGCGCCAAAACCGCACCACCCGCCCAGACATAGGCCCAATAGGGCGGAGTATCGGTCAGTTGTGTCAGGCCGGAACCGGGGTGGGCGGTGTAAAGCGAGATCTCGGGCAGATCCGGCACCCCCCGCACCGCCAGTCGCTTGGCGATGATGGCGGCGCGGTCGGGCGCCCTACGCACCTGCCGCGTCCGGCACCTCGGTCGGCGGGCCAAAACGCGCCAGCATCCGGTCGCGGATCTGGTCGCGCGCCTGACGGTAGGCCGCCAGCTTGGCCTCGCGCCCCTCGCCAATCGCCGTGGGGTCGAGGATTGGCCAGTATTCCACCGTCAGATGATAAAGCCGCGTCAACTCCAGCGCCTTCTTCTGGCTCATCGGCGACAGGGCGACAATCAGATCGAATTGCGACAAGTCATCGCCCAGCCGCTCCATCTCGTCAAAGCTGCGTGAGCGGTGACGGGCAAGCTCGATGCCGATTTCCTTGCAAACCGCGATGGAAAAGCCATCGATCTCCATGTCGTTGCGCACACCCGCCGACTGGGCATAGGCGCGCTGGCCGTAGAATTTCTTCATCAAGGCCTCCGCCATGGGCGAGCGGACGGCGTTGTGATCGCAGCAAAACAGCACGGATTGCGGAAAATCCATCGCTACGCCCATTGCATCACGCAGATCAGGGTAAAAAGCCTGCGCGCCGTGGCGGCGTCCACCAC
>JANMCI010000479.1:0-4954 GCA_031361245.1 Rhodobacterales bacterium | reverse complement strand
GGCCGTCCCTACCTCGCCATCCCCGGCCCCTCGGTCATGCCCGACCGCGTGCTGGCCGCGATGCACCGCCCCTCGCCCAATATCTACGAGGGCGATCTGATCGACATGGTGGCTGCCCTCTGGCCCGACCTGCGCGCCCTCGCCGGCACCCGCCACAACGTCGCGGCCTATATCGCCAATGGCCATGGCACATGGGAGGCCGCGAATACCAACCTCTTCAGCCGGGGCGACAAGGCGCTGGTTCTGGCCACCGGGGTCTTTGGCCTTGGCTGGGCGGCGTCGGTCTCCGGGCTGGGGGTCGAGGTTACGATTCTGGATTTCGGCCGCGCCGCGCCACCCGACTGGGCCCGGGTCGAGGCCGCTCTGCGGGCCGAGCCGAACTTCAAGGCCGTGCTGGTCACCCATGTTGACACCGCAACCACCGTCAAGACCGACATCGCCGCCCTGCGTGCTGTCATGGATGCCGTCGGCCATTCGGCGCTTTTGGCGGTTGATTGCGTTGCATCAATGGGTTGCGATGCGTTCTTCATGGACGATCACGGCGTCGATGTCACCGTCGCCGCCAGCCAGAAGGGCATGATGACGCCGCCCGGCATGGGCTTTGTCTGGTTCTCGGACAAGGCCGCCGAACGCTGCCGCCGCTCTGACCTGCGCACACCCTACTGGAACTGGACCCCGCGCGCCCATCCGGATGAGTTCTGGCAATACTGGTACGGCACTGCCCCCACCCATCACCTTTTCGGCCTGCGCGAGGCGCTGACGATGCTTTTGCATGAAGAGGGTCTGCCGCAAGCCTGGGCCCGCCACGCCAGACTTGCCCGCTCCGTCTGGGCCGCTTTCGATGGCTGGGCGACGGGCAATCCGTCAATTGCCCTGAATGTGGCCGCCCCCGCGGCGCGCGGCCATTCCGTGACCTCCGCCCGCTTTGCCGCCCCCGATGCCACCCGCCTGCGCCGCTGGGCCGAGGCGAATGGCGGCGTGACCCTCGGCATCGGCCTTGGTATGGGCACCCCCGCCGACCCTGATGCCGATGGGGCGCTCAGGATTGCCCATATGGGCCATGTCAACGCGCATATGACGCTTGGCGCCCTCGCGGTGATCGAGGCCGGGTTGCAGGCCCTGGACATTCCGCACGGCCCAGGTCTGGCCGCTGCCGCCTGCGTGGTGGCCAAGGGGTAGTGGGACCAGAACCTGCCCCCTTGCCGTCGCCCATGGGCTCCAGCAATCGGACCGATCAAGGCTCCCCTTGGCCTTGATCAGGCGGTCCTCCGGGCGCATCGCGCGCCGTGGGCCTTTGACGGCGCATCCGAGAGCGGGGGGCTTGGGTAAATCCTCATCCTGCCTTTTGCATTTCGACAGCGCGACCAAAACGGCGCGGTTGGCGCTGACCCAGCGGTTGATCACTCCGCACAACGGCCATGCGCCCGCGACCGTCCCGGGGCCCCGGCGCCACCCCACTGGCGTCCGGCATCGCCGGATCGCGGTCGGCGCTGTTTGAAGGGTCCGCCCACTGCCCGCAACTCGAAGAGCCCGCCCGGCGGCCGTCGTGCGTCGGGGTTCAAACCGACGTCCACCCCCACCGCCAATCCCGTCAAATCCGCCTGCGAACCGCTCGCAACATCCTTTCAGTCTGGTTAATGGAACTAGGTAAGTCTTTGTAGTTAAAAGATAAAATTACATGTCGTCAAATGCGACGTCTCACCGAATCCGGCGGACAGACGGCCTCAGCGAAACATCGCGGCCAGTCTTTCCGTGTCGATGGCCCGGACCGTCAGCCCCTTTGGCTGTACCGCCTCGACATCGACCCCCGCCACGATCGCGTTGATCACCGCCTCCTCGACCGCCTCGACCGAGGCCAGGTAAAGCGGGTCCAATATCTCGGTGTTCAGTTCGGAGCGAGCGTGCAACGGTGCGGCCTGCTGCGGCATCGGCCCCGGATTGGCGACCGAAAAGGCCAGAAAGATATCGCCAGACGAGTTGCCCGACGGCGTACCCCCCCGCCCGATCCCGATCGCGGCCCGCTTGGCCAGATGATGCAGCGACAGGGCCGACAGCGGGGCATCCGTGCCGATATAGACGATGATCGAGCCGACCTCCTTCTCCCGCCACGCCCCTTCCGGCATCATCTGCCCGACCGGCTTGCCCAGGATGTTCAGCCACGGACGCCGCCCATGATTGGCCTGCACCAGGGCGCCCACGGTATACTCCTGCCCCGCCAAGTTGACCTTCCGCGACGAGGTGCCCGTGCCGCCCTTGAACTCATAGGCGATCATCCCGTTGCCGCCGCCCGTCGAGCCCTCCTCGACAAAGCCACCCTTGGCCGCCTCGATGGCGGCAATGGCATGGTCCGGTGTGACATGCAGCGCATTGATGTCGTTCAGCATGCCGTCATAGGTCTCGCCCACTACCGGCATCGCCCAGCCATGCCCGCTGCCGAAGAAGTCGCCATAGTGTTCGATCATCCACTGCGTGACCCCGTGATGCACCGCGCCAATGCCGTGGGTGTTGGTGATGGCCAGCGGCCCGATGAAATAGCCCGCGTCATGGATCCAGTGTGTGCCCGTCATCTCGCCGTTGCCGTTGAGCGTGAACTGCCCCGCCCAGACCGGCTGCGGCGTGCCTTTGTCCTGCCGGGGACGCACCACCGTCACCCCAGTCCGCATCTGTCGGGCCGGGTCGGTCAGCGTGCAGAACCCGACGGTGACTCCGGGAACATCGGTGATGGCATTGAAGGGGCCCGGCGTGCCCGGAAACGGCAGTCCAAGGTCACGGGCGCGCGGCTTGGGCATGGCTCAGGTCCTGTCAAATCGGCAACAACGCCAGAATGTCAGTATTCTCTCGCGGCCCTCAAGCAAAGTTTGGGCATTTTCGGACGATTCCACGCTTTTCCTTAACGGTTTCCATGCCTATGATCTTGTGGATAACCTTCATCGGTCTTTTCATGTCCCGCGCGCGCAGACCCGTCATTGGCATCATCGGAAATCACTATGTGATCGGCGACCGCTATCCGGTCCATACTGGCGGCACGATGAACTCCGATGCCGTGGCCGAGGTTGCTGGCGGCATGCCGCTGATCATCCCCTCCGACCCCCGCTATGTCTCGGTTGAGGAGTTGCTGGAGATCTGCGACGGCTTCGTGCTGACCGGCGGCCGACCCAATGTCCATCCCTCGGAATATGGCGAGGATGAAACCCCCGCCCACGGCGCCTTCGACCGCGGACGTGATGCCGTGACACTGCCGCTGATACGCGCCTGCGTGGCGCGCGGCCAGCCGTTCCTTGGCATCTGCCGCGGTTTTCAGGAAGTGAACGTGGCCTTGGGTGGCACCCTGCATCCCGAGATTTGCGAGCTGCCGGGCCGGATGAACCACCGCATGCCGCCCGACGGCAATCTGGAAGAGCAGTTTGGCCTGCGCCATGCGGTCCGCTTTGCCGAGGGCGGGGTGTTTCACCGCCTGATGGGCGCGGTCGAGGTGATGACCAACACGCTGCACGGGCAGGGCATCGCCCGCCCGTCGGACCGCATCGTGATCGACGGCCACGCGCCGGACGGGACGCCCGAGGCGATCTATGTGCGCGACGCCCCGGGCTTCACCTTGGCCGTGCAATGGCACCCGGAATGGAACGCCGCCGATGATCCGGTGTCACGCCCGCTGTTCTGCGCCTTTGGCTCTGCAGCGCGCGCCTGGATGGAGCGGGGCGGCTCGGCGCAACGGGTGGCTTGAGGCTGCGGCATTCCTAGCTATAGTCGGGCCGAATTCAGGGGAGGCTCGCATGAAGCGGTCGCGTATCAATGACATCATGGCGGCAGCGGACGACATGATCCGCCACTACGGCTTTGTCCTGCCGCCCTTTGCATATTGGAGCCCGGATCAGTTCAAGGCCAAGGCCGCGACGGCGCGGCGGGTCATTGACGGGCGCTGTGGCTGGGACATCACCGATTACGGGCAGGGCCGGTTCGACCAGATGGGCCTCTTTCTGTTCACCCTGCGCAACGGCTCGTTGGCCGACCTGCAGCGCGGCGGGGGCATGTGTTACGCCGAAAAGCTGCTGATCTCTCGGCAGGACCAACTGAGCCCGATGCACACCCATGTCATCAAGGCCGAGGATATCATCAACCGCGGTGGCGCAACACTGGTGGTCGAGTTGTTCGGCTCGGATGCCAAGGGAAACTGCTCGCCCGACCATGGGGGGTTGGTGCGCTGTGACGGGATCGACTTGCCCTACAAGCCGGGGCAAAAGCTGAAACTGGCGCCAGGTGAAAGCGTCACCCTGATGCCCGGCGACTGGCATGCCTTCTGGGGCGAGGGCGGAGACGTGCTGATCGGCGAGGTTTCCACCGTCAATGACGACGTCACCGACAACGTCTTTCGCGAGCCGATCGGGCGCTTTGCCGAGATTGACGAGGATGTCGAGCCGACCCATCTGCTGGTCAGTGATTACGAAACCTGGCTGCCAAAGTAGCGTCCAGATCTGGACAAAATGGAAATATAAACCTTATCAATGGGTTGATTTTCAGAAATTTACCCTTTGCTAGGAAATGGAGCAAAGATGCAGCAAGTCACCGGCGGATGCCTGTGCGGCAAACTGCGATTTGAGGTACGGGGCCAGCCCCTGCGGGTGGGCATCTGCCATTGCCTTGACTGCCGCAAACACCATGGCGCGCTGTTCTGGGCCGCTGCGATATTTCCCGAAACTGCAGTGACCGTCACAGGTGCGACCCGCGCCTTTCGTGGGCGGCATTTCTGCCCGGACTGCGGCGCGTCGGTCTTTGCCCGCACTGGCGACGAGGTCGAAGTCCATCTGGGCGCCCTGGATGCGCCGGACCAGTTCCAGCCCAGCTATGAATGCTGGACCATCAGGCGGGAGGCATGGTTGCCAGAGTTTACCGGGATGGTGGGGTTTGCGGCGGACCGGACGGAACAAGACGGGGGCTAAGGGGCAGGGTTCTGGCC
>JANMCI010000478.1:0-3905 GCA_031361245.1 Rhodobacterales bacterium | reverse complement strand
GTGGTGGCGACGGGTGCGACGGCGGCCGAGATGACGTGGAAGGCCGGGATCGACGTGGTGTCCTTTGGCGGGACCAAGAACGGCTGCATGGGCGTCGAGGCGGTGGTGATGTTCGACCCGGCCAAGGCGTGGGAGTTCGAGTTGCGCCGCAAGCGTGCCGGCCACCTCTTTTCAAAGCACCGTTACTTGTCGGCCCAGATGGAGGCCTATCTGACCGACGATCTGTGGCTGCGTCTGGCCGCTCACGCCAACACGATGGGTCAGCGGCTGGCGCAGGGCATGGCCCGCGTGCCCGATGCCCGCCTTGTGCATTCCGTCGATGCCAACATGCTTTTTCCCGAATGGGCCCTTGGCACGCACGACAGGGCCGAGGCCAAAGGGGCGATCTATTCTCGCGGTCCCGCCACCGACGGCAGGGAAACGGCCCGCCTGGTTGCATCCTGGCAGACGACCGAAAAGGACGTCCATGATTTGCTTGACGCGCTGATGCCCTAAAGCTTGCCGGCGAGGTACAGATCCAGATCCTCCAGCCGGTCCTGCCCCCAGAACCGCTCGTCCCCGACGAGGTAGAAGGGCACGCCGAAAACCCCGCGCGCGACGGCCTGTTCCAGATTGTCGGCATAGGCTTCGGCGGCGGTGAACATGCCGCGGTCAATTGCTTTTGGGTCAAAGCCGTACCGGGCGACGATCTCCTGCACGACCGTTTCATCGGCAATGTTGCGCCCTTCGGCCCAGACGGCGCGCGGGAAAGCCTGCACCAGACCTGCCAGATCACCGCCGCCGATCTTGGCCGCCGTGATCACGGCATAGGACGACGGCGCCGGATTCACCGGAAAGAATGCCGGCGCAAGGTCAAGCTTCATGCCCAGCCGCCTCGACCACCGCCGCAGCTCCTGCAGCCGGTATTCCTTGCGGCTTTCGTGCCGCTCGGCCAATATCTGCCCCCCTGTCCGCGGAAAGATCGCCGGCGCGTTGATCGGCAGATAGCGAATGGTTGCGCCATGTCGGCCCGCGACCTCTTCCAGCCGGTTGCCGGCCAGATAGGTGAATGGGGAAATCGTGGCGAAGAAGTAGTCGATCTGCACCATTTGCCGCACCTTTCGGGTCCATCTTTTCAGGACCAATGTTTGCAAGACTCTATCCGGGTGATAAGCGGTGTCAACGTCACGATTCCGTCACGCTGCCCCTCACTCTGCCAAGTTGGAAGGACTGCTCATGGCCGCCATCACCGAGCCGAAACTGATTTCCGGCAATGCCAATCTCTCACTTGCCAAATCCATCGCGCGGCGGATGTCGATGCACCGCGGGATGTCGGTCAATCTGGTGGATGCACGGGTCGAACGCTTCAACGATCAGGAGATCTTTGTCGAGGTTTACGAGAACGTCCGCGGCGAAGACATGTATATCATCCAGCCAACCTCCAATCCGGCCAATGACAACCTGATGGAGCTTTTGATCATGACGGACGCCCTGCGTCGGTCCAGCGCTGATCGCATTACCGCCGTCATCCCCTATTTCGGTTATGCGCGCCAGGATCGCCGCGCCAAGGCCCGCACGCCCATCACCGCCAAACTGGTGGCCAACATGATTGCCGAGGCCGGGGTCGACCGCGTGCTGACCCTTGACCTGCACGCCGCCCAGATTCAGGGCTTTTTCGACATCCCCGTCGACAACCTCTACGCCAGCCCGATCTTTGCCCTTGATATCGAACACAATTTCAAAGGGCAGATGAGCGACATCATGGTCGTCTCGCCCGATGTCGGCGGTGTGGCGCGCGCGCGCGAACTGGCCAAGCGCATAAACGCCCCCCTCGCTATCGTCGACAAGCGGCGCGAGAAGGCCGGCGAAGTGGCCGAGATGACGGTGATCGGCAACGTTGCCGGCAAGAAATGCATCATGATCGACGACATTGCCGATACCGCGGGCACGCTGTGCAAGGCTGCGGCGTTGCTGATGGAAAACGGCGCCACCGAGGTGCACGCCTATATAACGCATGGCGTGCTGTCCAACGGCGCGGTCGAGCGTGTCGCGAATTCGGTGATGAAGTCACTTGTCATCACCGACAGCATCGAGCCGACCGACGAAGTCCGCGCGTCCAAGAACATCCGGATCGTGCCGACGGCCCCGATCTTTGCCCAAGCGATCCTGAACATCTGGAACGGCACCTCGGTGTCATCGCTGTTCGAGACCGAAACTCTGGTGCCGATCTACGAGGGCATGTATCAGCGGCCGTGACCTAGGGCGCGCTGGCGCGCCCTTATTCCACATCCCAGTCGTCGTCGTCCCGCACCGCGCCGATCGCCATCCAATCCGCCCGGACCCGCGCGACGCGGGTGTCCCCCCAGGTGCGGAAGACCAGATGAAATCCCTTGGCGGTGATCTTTTCCGCCGTGATTTCGGCCCGGGAATTGTGTTTGTGGTCGGTGTCCCACATCGAGATTGAGACCGTCACCACCGGCGCATCGATGAAGGGCTCCTTGAAGCCGATCAGGTGACGGCTTTCGCGGTCGCCCTGGCCGGTCCACATGGCCCCACCGTCCGCGAAGTCCGAAAACAGGACACGCGAGCCTTGTTGAATACCCAAACTACCCGACGTGATCCGCTTCATTCTGATCCAATCCGTTCGGCACAACTTATACAAGCAATCGGGCAGGAAAAGGCCTCAAATAGGAAAAGCCCCGATGAATCGGGGCCTTTGTGTGAACGTTTCGGCGAGGCGTGTTTACTGACCCGCTGCCGTCCGCATCGCCAGCAAGTCCGCGACCACCTTGTCGGTGGCGTCCCGGTCCGGGTTGACGGCCGCAGCCAAAGTTGCATCCGCAACCAACTGGTCCATGATCGCCGGCGTCATCTCTTCCAGCGGCACGGCCTGTTCGGCCAGAACCGAGATGCTGGTCGCGGTGATTTCCGCGAAGCCACCCGACACGACATAGGACTTGATCCCGTCCGCCGAGGTTGCCCGCAGCACGCCGGGGCGCAGGGTGGTGATGACGGGCGCGTGGCCCTCCATCACACCCATGTCGCCATCCGAGCCTGGGATCTGCACCTCGGTTGCCGCGATGGACGCGAGGCGCCGCTCCGGGCTGACGAGGTCGAATTGCAGAGTGCCTGCCATGATGCCCCCTTACGCCGCAGCCGCAGCCAGACGCTGCGCCTTGGCTTTCACGTCCTCGATGCCGCCGACCATGTAGAAGGCCGCTTCCGGCAGGTGGTCGTATTCACCCGCCACAACCGCCTTGAATGACGAAATGGTCACATCCAGCGGCACCTGCACGCCGTCCGACCCGGTGAAGACCTTTGCCACGTCGAAAGGCTGGCTCAGGAAACGCTGGATCTTGCGGGCGCGGGCCACGGTCAGCTTATCGTCCTCGGACAACTCGTCCATCCCGAGGATGGCGATGATGTCCTGCAGCGATTTGTAGCGTTGCAGTGTCACCTGCACCGAACGGGCAACCTCATAGTGCTCGATCCCGACAACCGCCGGGTCCATCAGACGCGAGGTGCTGTCCAGCGGGTCCACGGCCGGGTAGATGCCCAGTTCCGAGATGGCACGCGACAGAACGGTCGTGGCGTCAAGGTGGGCGAACGAGGTGGCCGGAGCAGGGTCCGTCAGGTCGTCGGCAGGCACGTAGATGGCCTGAACCGAGGTGATCGAGCCGGCCTTGGTCGAGGTGATACGTTCCTGCAGCGCGCCCATGTCGGTGGCCAGCGTCGGCTGATAGCCCACGGCGGACGGGATACGACCAAGCAGGGCGGACACTTCTGAACCGGCTTGGGTAAAGCGGAAGATGTTGTCCACGAAGAACAGCACGTCCGAACCCGACTGGTCGCGGAACTGCTCGGCCAGCGTCAGGCCAGACAGGGCGACGCGCAGACGTGCACCCGGCGGCTCGTTCATCTGACCG
>JANMCI010000463.1:0-8196 GCA_031361245.1 Rhodobacterales bacterium | reverse complement strand
CCCGAAGAGTTTGTCGACGCTTGTGCGAAGTTTTGTTCAGCCCAGCGCTCCAGGAAGGTTGCGCGCATCCAGTCGCGTGTCCTGGCAGTGGATCTGCCGCGCCATGGCCGGTTCAGGGTCTGGGTGGGCTATGACGAACTGGACATAAGCGGCGACACTCTCCACCACTGGGAGGCGATCCATTACTGCCGCGAAATGCAGAGCGGTTTGAAAAGCGAAATGCTCGAATTGGGATCTGGCAATTTCATGGAGATCTGGGAGCGACATCGGCCGACGGTGGGGCAATAGTCCCTACCGGGTCGGGCACGCGGAAAGTGGCTTATCACTGAATGAAACCATTTGATTTTCGACCCGATTGGCAAATAATCGCTCAAACCTAGCTTCAGAGGAATTTTCCCAGCATCAATGTCAAGCAACATCCAGGCCTTCCTGAACCGAATGATCCGATCGCAGAACCTGAAGCATTTTGCAGACGTCTTGGAAGGACTGGACTTCCCATTCGTGCTGGAGATTGAAGCCAGACGCTATGTGATTTCATCGCGCCGACAGGCTCTGGCCGCCTTGACGCGGCGCGGGGCAGTGCTGCCGAATTGGGCATCGATGCGGACCCTGTGCCAGGTCAAGGCCATAGAGCCCCCACGCCAAGGCCGGTTCAGGGTTGGGGCGGAATTGCGCAGCGTCGACGCACAGGGGCGGACCGTCAGGCGATCCTATGCGCTTTATTATCTGCACCAGCATGACGGTTCATACCGGATCGAGATGATGCAACTGACCCGAAAGCATCTGCCTCGCTGGCCGGCAAGACCGGTCGTCACGCGAGACCTTTCCCCATCGGTTTTCGCCTGACTGGCAAACCCGCTGTTGAACGACTTCAACCCGTTCCACCTTTGAAAGAGCTCAGCCATGCCCGTTGTAGATCAGACCACCATAAAACCGCGCACCGGATCGATCTATCCCTCGCCCTACGCCGAGATGATGGAGGGGCGGTCGTCCCTGCGGCTGGGCGATGCCGGTGGTCTGACGCAGTTCGGCGCCAACCTTGTGATTTTGCAGCCGAGGGCGCTGTCAAGCCTGCGGCATTGGCATCTGAATGAGGATGAGTTCGTCATGATCACCGAGGGCGAATGTGTGCTGGTGCAGGATGCGGGCGAAACCGTGATGCGGGTCGGCGACTGCGCGGCCTTTCCGGCGGGCAGCCCGGACGGTCATCATTTCGTCAACCGCGGCGGGCAGGTTGCCAAATTCCTTGTCGTCGGCACCAAGGCCAAGGCCGAGGTTGCGACCTATTCCGATGTGGACCTGAAGGTGCATATCGAGGACGGCAAAGCCCGCTTTACCTACAAGGATGACACCGTCTGGTCGGGGCCACGGTGAAACTGGCCGAAACCTTTGGCGAATGGGACGGAGCGCCAGGGTTTTTGAAGCTGTCGGTGCTGGGCGGGCTGACCCAGTTCGGCGCCCATGTGGACACATTGGCCCCGGGCGCCGCGTCGTCCGAGCGACATTGGCACGACAGCGAGGACGAATTCCTTTTCATGCTGGATGGGTCGGCCACGCTGCGGGATGACCATGGCGCGCAGCGGTTGACCGCTGGGGACGCCGTTTGCTGGCCCTGGGGCGTGGCGAACGGGCACCGCCTGATCAACGACAGCGGGGCAGCGTGCCGCTTTCTGATCGTCGGCTCGCGGGTCGCGGGGGATCGCTGTCACTATCCCGATCTGGGCGCGGTCCAGATCAACGCCGCAACGACGTGGTCGGTGGTCGGGGCCGACGGGCAGGTGCTGCGCGGGGGCGATCTGCCGCAGGAATTGCTGGACGCAGCACCGCTTTGGGGGGAACGGGCCACGGGGCCGTATGGCGGCGTGCTGCCCGCCAAGGGCCGGATATGGGTTGACGAGGTCGATGCCGGACACCGGGTTTTGGGCAAAGGGCTTGGGCCCCATCGTCACGCTATCCTGGGTGATGCAGGCGGGTTGTCGCAATTCGGCTTCCATCTGGAGTCCTTGCCGCCGGGCAGCGCTTCGAGCTATCGGCACTGGCATGAGGCCGAGGACGAGATGGTGCTGATGCTGTCCGGAACCGCCGTTCTGGTGGAAGACGAGAAAACCGAGATGCGCCCGGGGGATATCGCCTGCTGGCCCGCCCGCACACCTATTGGGCATTGCCTGATTAACCGTTCGGACGCAGAAGCCTGCTATATTGTCATCGGCGCACGAAAAGGTCGGGATGTGATCCACTATCCGGACCACGATCTGGTCGTGCACAAGGATGGACAGGCGCGCGCGTGGTATCATGCCGACGGACGTGAAAGACGGGTGTGAATGGACGCGAGCCAAATCCTGCAGGCCTATCTGGACGAGGTCGCCGCCGCCGTGATGGCGGAGGACTGGTCGACCTATCGCGACTGCGTTTGCCTGCCCTGCCGCATCGTCACGCATGACGAAGACATGCTGATCGAAACGGATGCCGATCTGCGCGCCGGATTTGATGTTTTCTGCAACACTTTGCAGTCTCGGCGGATTACCGATTACATCCGGCTGGTGGAAAGCGCCTCGCGCCTGAGCAGCGACCTAATAGAGGGCAGCTATGCCACGCATCTCGTTTCGGGCGGACAGCGCATTCTGCCGCCTTTCAGGTCGGAAATGACGTTGCGTCTGATGGGTAACCGTTGGCGTGCGGTTTCTGTTACAAACGCCTTAACCAAAAGTCGCTGGCCGCTGGTGCGGCTGCAACTTCACCCAGACGAAGACCTGAAAGGACCGCAAGAATGAGCGATTTCACATATGCCGCAGATGCCGATGGCGTGGCCACGATCACATGGGACGTGGCCGGCAAGTCGATGAATGTGATGTCGCTGGCGGGTTTTGCCGAACTGGACGGGATGATCGACAAGGCGTTGGCGGATGCAAAGGTCAAGGGTGTGATCCTGACCTCAGCCAAGAAGGATTTCGCGGGCGGGATGGATCTGAACGTGATCGCCCGGATGCGCGAAGATGGCGTCGAGGCGCTGTTCAACGGCATCATTAAGATCCACGGCATCCTGCGCAAGATCGAGCGGGCGGGGATGGACCCCAAGACGTTGAAGGGCGGCAAGCCGATCGTGGCGGCGCTGCCGGGCACCGGGCTTGGCATCGGGTTCGAGATTCCGCTGGCCTGTCACCGGATCATTGCGGCCGACAACCCCAAGGCCAGAATCGGCCTGCCAGAAATTCAGGTGGGCATTTTCCCCGGCGCGGGCGGCACGACGCGGCTGGTGCGCAAGCTGGGGGCCATGGTGGCTGCACCGTTCCTCCTTGAAGGCAAGCTGAGCGATCCCAAATCGGCCAAGGCCAATGGGTTGATCGACGAGGTGGTGGCCCCGGAGGCGCTGCTGGCGCGGGCCAAGGAATGGGTTCTGGCGGCCAAGGACGAGGACCTGGTCAAGCCGTGGGACGCCAAGGGTTACAAGATGCCGGGCGGCAACCCCTATCATCCGGCAGGCTATATGACCTTCGTCGGGGCAAATGCGATGGTGATGGGCAAGACGATGGGGGTTTACCCGGCTGCCCGCGCGCTGATGCAGGCGCTCTATGAAGGCGCGCTGGTGCCATTTGACGCGGCCATACGGATCGAAGCGCGCAACTTCGTGTCGGTGCTGATGAACCCCAGTTCATCTGCGATGATCCGGTCGCTGTTCATCAACAAGGAGGCGCTGGAAAAGGGCGCCAACCGCCCGGCGGCGCCCGATCAGACCGTCAGAAAGCTTGGCGTGATCGGCGCGGGGATGATGGGGGCGGGCATCGCCTATGTCTCGTCGCTGGCCGGGATCGAGGTGGTGCTGATCGATGCGACGCAGGAAAGCGCCGACAAGGGCAAGGCTCATTCCGCCGACTTGCAGGACAAGGCCATTCAGCGCCGCGCCTCGACGGCGGAGAAGAAGGCCGAGGTGCTGGGCCGGATCACCGCGACGACCGATTATGCCTTGCTGGCAGGCGTCGATCTGATCGTGGAAGCTGTGTTCGAGGACCCCAAGGTCAAGGCCGAGGTCACGGCCAAGGTGCTGGCAGCGGTGCCGCAGGATTGCATTTTCGCCTCCAACACCTCGACCCTGCCGATCACCGATCTGGCGAAGGTCAGCAACAAGCCCGATCAGTTCATCGGCATCCATTTCTTCAGCCCGGTGGACCGGATGGCGCTGGTCGAAATAATCCGCGGCCGCGCGACGGGGGACCGGGCGGTAGCCAAGGCGCTGGATTTCGTGCGGCAGATTCGCAAGACGCCGATCGTGGTGAACGACGCGCGGTATTTCTATGCCAACCGCTGCATCCTGCCCTACACCAATGAAGGGATCCGGATGGTTGCCGAAGGGGTGGAGCCGGCGCTGGTGGAAAACGCCGCCAAGCTTGTCGGGATGCCCTTGGGGCCGTTGCAGTTGACTGACGAAATCTCGATCGATCTGGGCATCAAGATCGCCAAGGCGACCAAGGCGGCGCTGGGCGCAGCCTATCCGGATGACGACGTGGATGCGGTGGTGTTCGCGCTGGCCGATCAAGGCCGTCTGGGGCGCAAGTCGAAGTCGGGGTTTTATGCCTATGACGCCACGGGCAAGCGCGAAGGGCTTTGGGAGGGTCTGGCCAAGCATTGGCCATTGGCCGCCAGCCAGCCCGATCTGACGACCGTGCAGCACCGCCTCTTGATGGCTCAGGTGCTGGAGGCGGTGCGCGCGCTGGAGGAAGGCGTGCTGACCGATACCCGCGAAGGGGATGTCGGCGCCATTCTGGGCTGGGGCTTTGCGCCGTGGTCGGGCGGGCCGTTCTCATGGCTCGATATCATCGGGGCCGCAAAGGCAGTCGAAATCTGTGACGGGCTCGAGGCGGCACATGGCAAGCGTTTCGCCGCCCCTGCCCTGCTGCGTGACCTCGCGGCCAAGGGCGACGGTTTCTATTCCCGGTTTGGTGGCGCGCGCAAGTCGGCGGCCTGACAAGCAAGAAGTGCGTCACCTGCCTCGTCTGCGACGAGATGGGCGACCATCTGGCGCGCGGCGGCCAAGGGCAATGTCGGGCGCGACGGGCAATCCAGCAGACGATGGATGTCGAAGGCGCTGTCGTCCGTGCCTTCACAGCCCGTCATCAGACCGTGACTGACAAAAATGATGCCGGCACGGGCAAGACGCAAGTGCAGGATCGGCTCATCGCGCGCTGGGACATGCGGGGCAATGCCACGCCAACCTTCGAGTGTCGTGACCGGGACGAGGGCAAAGTCATCTCCGGAAAACGGCAAGGCGTAGCGCGTTCTGATCAGGACGGGTTGCCCGGGAGGAAGCATCATCATTGCGGAATTGGACATTGCCCCATCAGGCAGCCGCACCGACCATAGCGCCCGCCGAAACTCGGTGTGAGCCGACACTATCGGCCGAAGCCCGTCGTCCTTGGTCATCACCAGATCCCCTGGCACCAGCGAGGATGCCGCCTGCCAACCGAAGGCGGTTTGTACCGGAGTGGAAGCGTACAAGCCGCGGATCAGGCAGCTACGGCTCTCGGTCAGTTTCAGCGCAGTATCATGTCGTCCCATTTTGCGTCCCGCATTGCTTGACCTCAAAGACTGGGCAACGGGCGGGGCGGGGGTGCGGAGGCAATGTGGCGGAGCTGAGGAAACTGAATAAGATCCTATGGATCAAAGCGATAGCCAAAACGGGCGATGTCGTCGGCGCTGATCTGAGCCAGCAGCGCGGCGTCGGCGTCATTGTAATAGCGACGATAGTCCAGGGCACGGTCAGAAACATTGGCGCGGGGCAAGGGTGTCAGCCGAAAGCCGAGATGCGCCTCGAACGGGACAAGATCTTGGTCAAGTTGCTCAAGCCGGGCAAACAGGCTGGCTCTTTCTTGCCCGAACCTGTCACGCATGTAGGCGGAGTAGGGCCAGAGGATCAGCGCGGTGCGGGTCTGCGCGTGGTTCAGAAAGCCGCTGAAATCATGGGCCTTGGCGAGGCCCACGGCGGGATGGGCAAAGCTTTGCCCGCGCAGCCAGTGATAATAGCTGACAGCGCGGTCCCAAGGATTGCGCACCAGCGTCAGGGTGAAGAAGTTTGCAATCTCGTCGTCCGTTGCCAGTCCGGCAATGTCGGACAGCGTGGAATGCTTCCAAAGCCGCCCATGGGCGCTGATATCTTGCCACCGCCCCTTGCGTGCCCGAGCTTTCGGCGTGTCTCCGATCAGAATGTCGTCCTTCATTGCCCTGGCTTCCAGCGCCAGAGCAAGTGCAGTCCCTCCGGTCTTGGGAACATGAACAAAAATGAAGCGGCGCCCCCGCGACAGGATCATTGGCGGGCCCCGAGTGGGGGGCCGTTCTCGGCCCCGTCGAGGGCCCTCAAACGGCGCTGCCGCCCCGAAAATCGCCCCTGTGAGACGATGATGATGGCAGATGCCTCCGGCGGGAGTATTTCGGAAAGTGCAAACGCGCAGGGAAAAGCGCCTCGACATGCAGCTTTCCAAATACTCCCCGCGGAGCGTCCGAACCATACCAAGGTGGCGGCGGGTTGCATGGTGCGGTCAGACCCCGTTCGGCAAGGGAAGGCCTTTGGCAAAGGCGACGAGGTTGGCGACGGCCATCATCCCCATTGTCACACGCACCTCAAGTGCCGCGGTGCCGAGATGGGGCAGGAGCGTGACGTTGTCGAGGGCTGAGAGTGCTGGGGGGATTCGGGGTTCGAATTCATAGACATCAAGGCCCGCCCCGGCAATCCGGCGAGTTTGGAGGGCGTGGATCAATGCGGCTTCGTCAACGACGTCGCCGCGGGAAATGTTGATCAGGTGCGCGGTGGGGCGCATCTGAGACAGGGTTTCGGCATTGACCAGGTGGTGGGTTGCCGGGTTCGCCGGAACCGCCAGCACGACGAAGTCGGCCTGCAGCGCCTCTGCCAGGGGAATTTGGGTAGCTGGGGTCGCCGGGGTGAGGGCTGTGCGGTTGTGGAAAATCACCGTCATGCCAAAGCCGAAGTGGCAACGCCGGGCGATGGCTTGCCCGATGCGACCCATCCCGATGATCGCGACGGTCTTACCAGTGACATGTGTCCCGAGCATTTGTGTCGGGTGCCAGCCGGTCCATTTGCCGGCACGCAACATCCTCTCGCCTTCGCTGGCACGGCGGGCGGACATCAGGATCAAGGTCATGGCGATATCGGCGGTGGCGTCGGTCACTGCGCCGGGAGTGTTGGTGACGGCAAGGCCCGCGGCACGGGCGGCTTCCACATCGATGTGGTTATAGCCCATGCCGAAATTGGCGAGAATCCTGGCGCGTGGCTTTGGCACATCGGCAAAGACATCGGCGCGGAACAGATCGCCAAGGGTCGGCAGGATTGCATCGTAATCGCGCAGCGCCACGCGCAAATCGGCGGCGGGCAGTGGCGTGGGGTCGTCGCGGTAGGTCACGTCAAAGTGTTCGCGGGCGGCCGCGATGACCGCTTCGGGCAGGCAACGCGTGATGAGAAGCTTCAAAATAGGCGTCCTCCGACCGGGACGGCTTGATCGGGGCGAATGAGAACGACCTTGCCATCGCCATCGGGGACGCCAAGGACGAGGACTTCTGACAGGACACGGCCGATCTGGCGGGGCGGGAAGTTGACGACCGCAAGCACCTGACGGCCAATCAGGTCCTCGGGCGTGTAGTAGTAGGAGATCTGGGCGGAGGAGCGTTTTTCGCCGAGATCACCGCCGAAGTCGATCCAGAGTTTCAGGGCGGGTTTGCGCGCCTCGGGGAAGGGTTCAGCGCGGGTGATGCGGCCGACGCGGATGTCGAGTTTGGCGAAGTCGTCGTAGCTGATCATTTGCCAAGCTCGCGGCCCCGCTCGGCGGCGGCATGGACGGCGCGGCACATGAGAGGCGGCAGGCCGGTGTCGGGGTCCATCAGATGCGCCAGTGCCGCGGCCGTGGTGCCGCCGGGGGAGGTGACGTTGATGCGAAGCTGGGCCGCGCTTTCAGGCGCCCGGTGGGCCAGTTCGCCCGCCCCGCAGACGGTGGCGCGCGCCAGCTGCATGGCGACGGCGGGCGACAGCCCCTCCGCCTCGCCCGCGGCGGCCATGGCTTCGATCAGGTGGAACACATAGGCCGGGCCGGAGCCCGAGACGGCAGTGACAGCGTCGATCTGGTGTTCGCCGTCCAGTTCCACGACCTGCCCCACGGCCTGCATCAGGGTGCGGGCGAGGGCGAGGCCCTTGGCCCC
>JANMCI010000456.1:0-2608 GCA_031361245.1 Rhodobacterales bacterium | reverse complement strand
GGACAAGGGATTCCTTCTGACCTCGACCGAGGATGTGATCAACTGGGCGCGCAATGGCTCGCTGATGTGGATGACGTTCGGTCTGGCGTGCTGTGCGGTGGAAATGATCCACGTCTCGATGCCGCGCTATGATCTGGAACGCTTTGGCACGGCGCCGCGCGCCAGCCCGCGCCAGTCGGACCTGATGATCGTCGCGGGCACGCTGACCAACAAGATGGCCCCGGCGCTGCGCAAGGTTTATGACCAGATGCCCGAGCCGCGCTATGTGATCTCGATGGGGTCCTGCGCCAATGGCGGGGGCTATTACCATTACAGCTATTCGGTGGTGCGCGGGTGCGACCGGATCGTGCCGATCGACATCTATATTCCCGGCTGCCCGCCCACGGCAGAGGCGCTGCTTTACGGTATCTTGCAGTTGCAGCGGAAGATCCGCCGCACTGGCACTTTGGTTCGCTGAGAGGTTCGCGATGGATTTGAACGAACTGGGGGCCGCCATTGCGGCAAAGCAGCCGGTGCTGTCGCAAACGCTGGCGTTTGGCGAGTTGACGCTGACGGTGGCCTTGGGGGACATCGTGGGCGTGGTCGGGTTCCTCAAGTCCGACCCGGAGTGCCGGTTCACCTCGCTGGTCGATATCACCGCGGTGGATCACCCCGAGGGCGTCAAGCGGTTCGAATTGGTCTATCATTTCCTGTCGATGTTCCGGAACCACCGCATCCGCATCAAGGTCGCGGTGGACGAGGCGGACATGGTGCCCTCGGTCGTCGACATCCACCCCTCGGCCAACTGGTTCGAGCGCGAGGTGTTCGACATGTTCGGCATCCTGTTCTCGGGACATCCCGACCTGCGCCGCATCCTGACCGACTATGGCTTTCGCGGCCATCCGTTGCGCAAGGATTTCCCGACCACGGGCTATACCGAAGTCCGTTATGACGAGGTGCAAAAGCGCGTGGTTTATGAGCCAGTGTCGCTGGTGCAGGAATACCGCCAGTTCGATTTCATGAGCCCGTGGGAGGGTGCTGAATACATTCTGCCGGGCGACGAAAAGAAGGCCTGAGGGATGAGCCGGAGCCCAACCTTGCTGTTCTGTGCGGGCGCGGTGAAGGCCGGGACGTCATGGCTTTACGAATATCTCAGGGACCACCCCGAGACCTATTTCCGCACGATCAAGGAAATGCAGTATTTCGACCGTCTGGCCGCCGGCACCTTGCCGGGCCGGGTCAGAAAGCTGGAAGCCGAGATCCGGGGGCTGGAAGAGGATCTGGAGGCGGGCCGCGCCAAATGGGCGCCGTGGGCGCTGCGTCAGATCGGGGACCGGGCCGAATATCGCCGCGTGCTGCAGTCGGGGGCCGAGCCGACCGCAGGGTATCTCGCCTATCTGACGGCAGGGGCCGGGGACAAGCGCGTGGCGGGTGAGTTCACGCCGGAATACGGGCTGCTGCCGGTCGAGGGGATGCAGGCGCTGAACGCGCTGGCGCCGGATGTGCGCTGGGTCTTTGTGATGCGCGATCCGGTCTCGCGGCTGTGGAGCCATGTGCGGATGCTGGTGCGGCGCAGCAAACCTGCGCCCGACGCCTTTGCCGCCGCCTGCGAGGCCAAGTTCGACGAGGTTCTGGCCGGGCGGGCCGCCGATGTCACCGCCCGCGGCGACTATGCGGCGATCCATGGCCGTCTGGCGGCGGCGGTGGCGCCCGAAAAGCAGCTGGTGATGTTCTATGAGCATCTGATGTCGCCGCAGGGCATTGCCCGGGTCACGGGCTTTCTTGGCCTGTCAGAGCATCCGGCAAAACTGGACAAGGTGGTGCATCCCGGTGTGGCGGCCGAGATGCCCGAGCGGTTGCGACGGCGGGCGCGCGACTGGCTGAAACCGCAATATGCCTATGTGGCGGCGACCTTCGGGTTGCCGCAGGAATGGGAATCGTTTCCCGAACTCAAGAGCGAGGTTGCCTGATGGACGGCGATATCCGTGTGAACAGCTATGATGACGGCTCGCAGGACATGCTGACGGGCGAGCAGCGCATCCGCAACTTCAACATCAACTTCGGGCCGCAACACCCTGCGGCACATGGTGTTTTGCGGCTGGTGCTGGAGCTGGACGGCGAGATCGTCGAGCGTTGCGACCCCCATATCGGGCTTTTGCACCGCGGCACCGAAAAGCTGATGGAAAGCCGGACCTATCTGCAGAATCTGCCCTATTTCGACCGGCTGGACTATGTCGCGCCGATGAACCAGGAGCACGCCTGGTGTCTGGCGATCGAGCGGCTGACCGGCACGGTGGTGCCGCGTCGCGCCAGTCTGATCCGGGTGCTGTTCTGCGAGATCGGCCGGGTGCTGAACCACATCCTGAACACCACCACGCAAGCCATGGACGTGGGTGCGCTGACCCCGCCGCTGTGGGGGTTTGAGGAACGCGAAAAGCTGATGGTGTTTTACGAGCGGGCCAGCGGGGCGCGGTTGCATGCGGCGTATTTCCGGCCCGGTGGCGTGCATCAGGACCTTACGCCGCAGTTGATTGACGACATTGATCAATGGGCGGACAAGTTTCAGCGGGTGCTGGACGATCTGCACGGGTTGCTCACAGAAAACCGCATCTTCAAGCAGCGCAACGCC
>JANMCI010000135.1:0-9012 GCA_031361245.1 Rhodobacterales bacterium | reverse complement strand
CTTGCCGGCGGCAAAGTCCTTCCACAGCGCCACCTGCGGCGGGTTTGCCAGAACTTCGTCCATGTGATGACACGGGCCGAAACCCAGTATCTCCAGCGCGTCCTTCAAAGATCGCGTTCCTGTCCGGCCAAAGCCGGAGCTGATGACTTCAAGCGCCATGTCCGGTCCCTCGCTTGAGGCGCGCCCATGCAGCCTGCGCGGCCGCAGCCCAACGTTAGGCCGATTGCGGTCATCGGGCAACATCTGCTTTGCTCTTGACCTTTCGCCCGCTTGGTCCCATGCCGCCTGCCGCGCCCAGGAGGTAAGCATGTCAGACGAACCGGCCCCCGCCCGCCGCAACTTCTATGGCCGCATTCGGGGCAAGACCCTGCGTGCGTCCCAGAAGGACTATCTGGCCAACGACCTCGCCCCCCTGACCCTGCCCGGCGTCACGCGCGAGGACAACCGCGCCCGCACCCCGATCGCCCCGCCCTTTGCCCCCCGACCCCTGTGGCTGGAAGTGGGCTTTGGCGGGGGTGAGCATCTCGTTCACATGGCCGCCCTGAACCCGGACGTGGGCCTCATCGGCTGCGAACCCTTCGTCAACGGCATCGCCATGCTGCTGGGCAAGATCCGCCAAGCTGACCTCAGTAACCTGACGCTCCATCCTGGCGACGTGCGCGACCTCTTTGAAGTCCTGCCGCCCGCCTGCCTGTCCAAGGTCTTTCTGAATTATCCCGACCCCTGGCCCAAGTCGCGTCACCACCGCCGCCGCTTTGTCACCAGAGGCTATCTGACCGCCCTTGCCCGCGTCATGACGCCGGGGGCCGAGTTCCGGGTGGCGACCGACATCGCCGACTATGTCCGCCAGACGCTGGACGAGGTGCCGCAAGCGGGGTTCGAGTTGACCTCGCAGGGCGGCACCCCTTGGGACGACTGGTTTTCGACCCGCTACGAACAAAAGGCCCTGCGCCAAGGTCGCCCGCCGCATTACATGACCTTTCGCCGCAGCGCGTGAGCCGCCTCAGTCCGCCAGCCGGACCAGATCGGCGGACGCTTCGGGATTGGCGCGGCTTTCGTCCACGCCCTCCTCGACGCGGATCATGCCGACGCCTTTGGCGTAGTACTTGACCTCGCGCAGGTCGGGGTCGATGGAACTGGTTTCAAAGACGGTCAGGACATCGGTGTAAGTACCGGTCGGACCCGTCAATGTCCCGTCCAGTGCCATGATCTCGCCCACGTCCATCGCCTCGTCCTTGGGGGAATGCTCCTGTTCGTAGGCAAAGCCGGGTTGCGGGCTCGCGGGCATGGCGTAGCCCGGCACCGCATCATTGACCCCGACGCGCCAAGAGCCGTGACTGTCCGTGCCCGTCAGCGTGCCGGACGCGTCATAGTTGAAGTTGGTGACGTCCTCGCCAAGGTACCAGACGTTGCCGTCGCGGTCCTGCGCGTAATAGTCCTTGGCCTCTTCGACATGGACATCGCCCTGCCAGGCGTTGTCCAGCACCATCACGGTCTGAACCCCGCCAAGCACCGGACCGGCGCCGACAAAGGTCAGCACATCGCGCTCGACAACAGGCTTGCCGTCCTTGTCTTGCGCTGTCCCCGAATAGTCGCGGCTGTAGCCCGAGGCGAGCGGGAAGTAGGGGTTGGTGATCGCGGCACCGGGTTCAAAGGCGCCCGGGTCAAAGGTGGGCAGAACGGGTCCGGCCGCGGCGGAGGTTGCCACAAGGACAAGTGGCAGGATCATCGCAATGGTTTTCATCGTGTCTCTCCATGGTTGCCCCTTTCAGGCGGGGTGACCAAAAGCTGCGGTCATTCCACGGCGCTGAAAATCCGACGAAGGGCGGACGGCCCGGGAAATCCCGCCAATCGGCGCGCGTCCATCAAATGACGGATAGCCAGATTGCCGGCCTTCTGGCACCTTGGAGGCGACGGATGGAGGTCACATGCCCAGAGGCACAATCCTTCTCATCGCAATCGCAGGGTTGCTTGCCCTGTCCGGGCTGATGTCCGGGCTGGACTATGCGATGGACAAGGGGGCGACCAATTTGCCGGGCCCGCTGGCCGATTTCATTGACCGGCTCATCATGATCGGGATCATGTTCGCCTCTGCCGCAGTGGTGCTGCGGCTGTCGCGGCTGCGCGAGCGCACCGATGATCTGGAATCCGCGGTCGAGCGCGCCACCGATGAGGGCCGGGCGTGGCGGCTGCAGAGCCGGCGTTTTCTTGCGGGGCTGTCGCGCGCCATCGAAAGCCAGTTTGCCGAGTGGAACCTGACCGCGGCCGAGGCGGATGTGGCGGGACTGATGCTGAAAGGCGCCTCGCTGCGCGAAATCGCGGGCCTGCGGCGCACGTCCGAGGCGACGATCCGCCAGCAGGCGCAAAATGTCTATCGCAAGTCGGGACTGTCCACCCGGTCGGAGCTGGCCGCGTATTTCCTTGAGGATCTGTTTTCGCTGGGCGAGGCGACGTTTCAGGACGATGCCCCGCGCTACGATGCCTGACGCCGAAGAATTTTCGTGCGAAAATTCTTGGCCCCCCCGGCCTGTAGCCACCTATCCTCTCCCGGTGCACGGACGCCAAAGAATTTTCGTACGAAAATTCTTGGCCCCCGGACGGCAGCCGCCTATCCTGCCCTGATGTGCGGACGCATCACCATCACCGACCCCAACGAGGCCCTTGCGGCGTTGTTTGACGCCATGGCGGGCAATGACCTGCCGGAAAGCCCGCGCTTCAACATCTGCCCGACCAATCCCGTGGCGGTGGTCACCTCGGACGATGGCGCGCGGCGGCTGCGGACCATGCGGTGGGGGCTGATCCCGGCCTGGTACAAGACGCCGACCGACGGTCCGCTGATCATCAACGCCCGTGCCGACACCGTGGCGCAGAAACCCGCCTTCCGCGAGGCGGTACGCCAGCGCCGCTGCATCCTGCCGGCATCGGGGTTTTACGAATGGAGTGCCGGGCCGCACGGCAGCCGCCTGCCGTGGTACATCACCCGGACGGACGGCAAGCCGATGGCGCTTGGCGCAGTGTGGAACCACTGGGGCGAGATCGACACGGTGGCGACGGTGACGGTTGACGGCGGGCCGAACATGGCGGGCATCCATGACCGCGAGCCGGTGATCCTTGAGCGACAGGACTGGCCCCTGTGGCTGGGCGAGGCAGGGCACGGCGCTGCGGTGCTGATGAAGCCCACCGCGCCGGGGGTGCTCCGGGCGCACCGGGTTGATCCTGCGGTCAATTCCAACCGCGCCCACGGGCCGCACCTGATCGAGGCGCTGTGACCCCGCGGCAGACGTATGTCCTCTGTGCCACACCGCGCAGCGGCAGCACCCTCTTGTGCAGCCTGTTGCGCTCGTCCGGTGTGGCCGGGCAACCGGAGTCATGGTTTCGCAGGCAGGACCGGGCGGACTGGGCTCGGGAATGGTCGATCGTCCGGGCCGATGGCAGTTATGACCGGGCCAGCTATCTGGCAGCAGCACTTGTCGCCGGAACCGGGCCGAACGGTGTTTTTGGCCTGCGGTTGATGTGGAACATGCTGGAGGAGTTGACGGCCGAATTGGGCGACGAGCCGCCCCGCCACCAGGCCGGTCTGATGGCGGCCAGTTTCGGGCCGCTGCAGTTCCTGCATCTGTCGCGCCGGGATCTGGTCGCTCAGGCGGTGTCGCGGCACCGGGCCGAGGTCAGCGGCACGTGGCATCTGGGCTTTGAAGAAGTGATACATCCGGCAGAACCGCACTATGACGGCGCCATGATCCGGCGCTATCTGAACGAGGCCGTGGAGGACAATGCAGCCTGGGACGGCTGGTTCAAGGCCAACGGAATCACACCGTACCGCATCACCTATGAGGATCTGTCAGCAGCGCCAGTCGACACGGCAGAGGCGGTGCTGGCGTTCCTGGGTCTGGACCACGTCACCCGCCCGCTGCGCGCCGCCAACCGCAGGATGGCCGACGACGTCAGTGCCGTCTGGGTGGCGCGTTACAAGGCCGAGGCCAAGCCAGAATAGACAGGGGCGACGGGCTGTTGCCTGCCGCCCCTGGCGCCAAACCGCGACGCGGCTAGAGCGAAAAGTCCGAGGCCGCGAGCACGAGGGTCCCGGTCAGCATGATCATCATGTCAGCCGTTCCGTTGTGGTCAAGGTCGATCGAGACGACCGTGGTGCCACCGGAGCCGGACGTCACGCGGACGCTGGCGTCCACCAGCGAGAAGGGATCGCTGCCCACAAAGACCAGATCGCCGGCAACCAGAGCCGAAAGATCGATCTTGTCGATGCCGACCTCGAAATCGCTGATCACGTCGGCGGCGTGGGTGGCAAGGCTGTCATCCACCGTCAGATAGACAAATTGATCCGCGCCAAGCCCGCCGGTCAACAGGTCGGACCCGAAGGCGCCGCCGGTAAGTACATCATCCCCGTCGCCACCGTCCATCGTGTCGGACCCGATGCCGCCATCCAGGGTGTCGGCGGCATTTCCGCCGAACAGCTGATCGGTCCCGGTCTCACCCTTCAGCGTGTCACTGCCGTCGCCGCCTTGCATGATGTCGTTGCCAAAGCCGCCACTCACCCGGTCGGCCCCGTTCTGGCCGTCCAGACTGTCGTCGCCATAGCCGCCATAGATCACATCCGACCCGGCACCGCCGAGGATGGTGTCGTTGTTGCCGATCCCGTCGAGGACGTTGTTGCCGGTGTTGCCGATCAGAATGTTGGCAGCGGTGTTGCCGGTCCCGGCAAAGTTGCCGAACCCGCCCAGTGTCAGGTTTTCAAAGGTGCTGGAGAGCGTCATGCTCATCCGGGCGACGATCGTGTCGGTGCCACCGGTGTCGATGATGGTGATCGGCTTGTCGAACATGTAGGTGTCATTGCCGGACCCGCCAAAGACGCTGCCCATGATTTCGCCGATGCGCCCGTCGAAGGTGTTGTTGCCTTCGCCCAGAACGACATTGCCCATCATCTTGCCCCTGTTGACGACGGTGTCATCACTGGCGCCAAGGCTGATCAGCGCGCCCGCCACATGGGCCGTCGCTCCGACCGGCTCGTACAGCATCATCGAGCCGCGGTTGGAGATCACCGTGCCGGTGGTCAGGGCCGCCTGAGTGTCGACGACAAAGCCCACGAACCGGTTGGTGTTGTTGAAGGACAGCGGGCCATCGGAGGTCAACGCGCCAGAGATCAGGCCGTTGTTGGTCACCGAGCCGCCGCCTGTCATCGTGATCGCGTCCGCCGCACCAAGGCTGGCCACGGTGCCCGAAATGAGGATGGTATTGCCCGCCTGATTGGACTGGATCACCGGGCTTGTCAGAAAGCCTGCGTTGGTCACGACACCCCTGACGACATACTTGTCGCCGGTACCCGCGAAGACGAAGGGCGAGCTTACGCCCGATTGATTGATGATCATTATTCCTGCCTCGTGCTCGGTTGCGGCGCTTTGTGCGTCCGTCAATTTGTTGTCGACCTGACCAGCCTTACGGCAGCCGCGCGCGGTCCTTCACGCGGAACAGTCGGTGTGTCGAACGACCTTGGGTCCTGCAACCCCGCCCTGCGACAGACTGTCAACGCTGTCGATGTTGCAGCGCTTGACCGGTCTGTCAAAGGAATTCAGAATTGGTTAATGCTTTCCGCACAAGCTGTTGCAAGCCATCCATGGCGCAGACGCCGCTCAACCGCTTGCGCCGGCGCACCGGCGCGATTATATGGGCGCCAGCGCGGGTGTTGTGTAATGGTAAGACCTTAGCCTTCCAAGCTAAAGACACGGGTTCGATTCCCGTCACCCGCTCCAGACCTCACCGCGTCTTTCCTTGGTAGAAAGCCTGTCCGGCACCATTTCAGGCTGCCACGACGGCAGCCCTGACCAACACGGGCCAGCGCACTGCCTAGCCTTGCGCGGCCGCCGGGTCCATCCAGAACGGCTCGATCACATTGCCGTCCGGGTCGTGGAAGGTGCGGCTGTACATGAACCCCATGTCCTGCGCGGGCTTTGGCTCGGACCCGCCCGCGGCCAGCGCCGCCTTGGCCACCGTATCCACTGCGGCCCTGCTGTCCTGGCTGAGCGCGATCATCACCGACGTTCCCTTGGCCGGGTCTGCCAGCGGCTTGGTGGCAAAGCCCTGAAAACGTTCATGGTTCAGGATCATGAAGTAGATCGTGTCGGACACCACGACGCAGGCGGCGGTCGGGTCAGAGAACTTTTCATTGATCGTGTACCCCAGCGCCTCATAGAACTTGCGGCTGCGGGCGACATCGGTCACGGGAAGATTGACGAAAACCATTTGTGGCATGGCGCAACGACTCCCATAGCTAGCTTGTTAGCTAAGTGTTAACCGCATCGGTCACAGGGCGCAAGCGATTTCCGGCGGCTAGAGAAAGCCTTGCAACAACTGCCGGCCGCCGAAATAGAACGCCGCCGCCGTCACGCCGTAGGCCGCCAGTGCGACGAGGCCGACGCCTTTGGACATCGGGCGTTGCTGGCCGAGGATCTGTTCGGACTGCATCAGCGCGCCCCAGCTGATCAGAATGAAGAACAGGATGATGTAGGTCTGCGAGATGAAGGCAAGTGCCGCGCCCAGAACGGTCATCGCAATGGAAACCTGCCGGGTCGCCCACGGGATGAAGGTCAGCGAGAGGATCTGCACCATCCGCCCGCCGTCCAGCGGCCAGAACGGCAACAGGTTGAAAAAGTTGAACGCTCCCAACATCATGGCAAAAATGAAAAGGAACGTCGAGACCAGGGGAGCCGTGGCGTAAGCCAGATCCGACACCACAAAGGCCAGCGCCATCGGGGCAAGGCAGATCGCCGGTCCCATGAGGGCGATGAAGAACGCCTCGGCCTGACTGTCGGGCAACCGGTTGGAAATCGCCATCCCGCCAAGGATCGGGATCAGCCGGAAGCGTGCATCGGAATGGCCGCACACCCGGTAGGCTGCGACATGGCCGAACTCGTGCATGGCCACGGCCAGAATGATGGCAATGCCAAAGGCCAAGCCATAGAAATAGGTTGCCAGTCCGATCGCGAGGGCGCCCATGAGGACTGAGCTCGGATCAAAGCCGACAAGCTGAAAGCCGCGTGCGCCCGCGACGGAAAAGCCTCCGCGCAGGATGGCCCAGGTGCCAAGGATCAGGCAAAGGGCAACCACCAGTTCGGTCATGTTCGCCCCGGCCCGGTCATGGTCGCAGCACCCGGCGAGCCCGAGGCAGCGCCCAGCGCACGGCGGCGCCGGGCCATCACAGCGCCTCTTGTTGCGGCATTCCCAGCACGTGATAGCCGCCGTCGACCCGGATGATTTCACCCGTCGTGCAGGCGCCCATCGCCGAGGCGAGGTAAACGGCCGTGCCGCCGATGGCCTCCAGCGTGGCATTGGCGCGTAAGGGGGCGTTGGCTTCGGTGTGGCGGAAGGTGGCGCGCGCCCCGCCAATGGCGGCCCCGGCGAGGGTCTTCATCGGGCCGGGCGAGATGGCGTTGACGCGGATGCCCTGCGGGCCAAGATCATTGGCCAGATAGCGGGTGGCAGATTCCAGCGCGGCCTTGGCGACCCCCATGACATTGTAGTTGGGCACCACCTTGTTCGAGCCCTGGAAGGTCAGGGTCAGCAGGCAGCCGCCATCCGGCATCATCTCGGACGCCCGGCGCGACACGTCGATGAAGCTGAAGCACGAGATGGCCAGCGAATTGGCGAAATTCCCGCGCGAGGTGTTGATGAAGCGTCCGGTCAGCTCGTTCTTGTCGGAAAAGGCAATGGCGTGGACCAGAAAGTCCATGGTGCCCCATTCCGCCTTGAGGGCACCGAAACAGGCGTCCAGACTTGCGTCATTCGTCACATCGACATCGACCAGAAAGTTTGACCCGACCGATGCGGCCAGCGGCTCGACCCGCTTGCCAAAGGCCTCGCCCTGATAGGAGAAGGCAAGCTCTGCGCCCTCACCCGCCATGGCCTTGGCTATGCCCCAGGCAATGGAGCGTTCGTTGGCCACGCCCATGATCAGGCCGCGCTTGCCCCGCAACAACTCGCCCATGTCCGTCCCCCTAAATGTCCGCACTCAAGGTGCGGTTCTCAGCCCAGATACTTGCTCATAACAAGTGTCGCATTGGTGCCGCCAAAGCCAAAGCTGTTGGACAGAACGCTGTCGAGCTGCACATTGTCGCGCATCGTCATGACAATCTCGGACGGGTCAAGGGCCGGGTCCAGCGTCGTGATGTTGGCGGATGCGGCGATGAAATTGTGGTTCATCATGAGCAGCGAATAGATCGCCTCATGCACCCCGGTGGCGCCCAGCGAATGCCCCGTCAGCGATTTGGTCGAGGCGACGGGCGGGGTGTGGCCGCGGCCGAAGACCCGGCGGATCGCCTCCATCTCGGTCACATCGCCCACGACGGTCGAGGTGCCGTGGCTGTTGATGTAGTCGACATGCCGCCCCTTGGGCAGGGTCGAGATCGCCAGTCGCATCGAGCGCTCGCCCCCCTCACCCGAGGGGGCAACCATGTCGTGGCCGTCCGAGGTGGCACCGTATCCGGTCACTTCGCCATAGATCTTGGCGCCGCGGGCCAGAGCGTGGCTCAGCTCTTCCAGCACCACCACACCACCGCCGCCCGCGATGACGAAACCGTCGCGCGTGGCGTCGTAGGTGCGGCTCGCCGTGGTCGGCGTGTCGTTGTATTTGGACGACATCGCCCCCATGGCATCGAACAGGCAGGACAGCGTCCAGTCCAGCTCCTCGCCGCCACCGGCAAAGATGATGTCCTGCTTGCCCATCTGGATCAGTTCGACCCCATTGCCGATGCAATGGGCGGATGTCGAGCAGGCCGAGGTGATCGAATAGTTCACGCCCTTGATCTTGAACGGCGTCGCAAGGCAGGCCGAGTTGGTCGAAGACATGCAGCGCGTCACCATGAACGGGCCCATCTTCTTGGGCGCGCCCTTGTTGATCACGGCATCGAAGGCCAGAAAGAAGTTGCTGGTCGACGGCCCGCCCGAGCCCATGATCAGCCCCGAACGCTCGTTGGAGATGTCGCTGTCCTCCAGCCCGCTGTCGGC
>JANMCI010000451.1:0-7813 GCA_031361245.1 Rhodobacterales bacterium | reverse complement strand
CGACACCCGGCCATGCGGGTACAGGATGAACAGGTCGACATTGGCCAGCCCCCGGAACGCCTCCATTGCGGCCGAACCGGTGTCGCCTGAGGTCGCCCCGACAATGGTGATCCGCCGGCCGGACTTGGCGAGCGCTGCCTGCATCATCTGGCCGATCAACTGCATGGCAAAGTCCTTGAACGCCAATGTCGGACCGTGGAACAGCTCCAGCAGGAAATGGTTCGACCCAAGCTGGACCAGAGGCGCGCGCGCGGCATGGCCAAAGCCGCCATATGCCTTTTCAATCAGCCTGCGGAACTCTGCCTCCGCGAAGGTGTCCCCCAGAAAGGGCCACATCACGCGAAAGGCAATCTCCTCATATCCCAGACCAGCCATCGCGGCGATTTGGCCCTTGGTCAACACCGGCACGCTTTGCGGCACATAAAGCCCGCCATCGCGCGCCAGCCCCGTCATCATCGCCTCGGAAAACGTCAGAATCGGGGCCACACCCCTTGTCGAAACATACCGCATCATTTCGCCTTCATGCACCGCGCTGCCTGATACGCCACAGCAGAGCGGCTGTCATCCCCAACCACGCCAATGCCAGCGAAAACCACGTCACCGCATATTGCCAATGGTTGTTTGGAATAGCCGATGTGTCGACAGGCATCGGCATGATCCCGTCACCGGTCGGTCCACGCGCGACAATTAATGTCGCCTCCGACTTCAGCGCCGCCGCCATCGCGGGCACGTCGCGGGAAAACCACAGGCCGGTCTTTGGATCGGGTGGCGGGGTAAAGCTGTCGCTTTCCTGCGGCCAGTCCAGATTGCCCACTACCTCTGCCGGATGGGCCGCCTCGGGATGTGCCTCCGTTCCGTCCAGCCAGATGCCGCGATCCACCAGCACCCGCCGTACGCCCTCCATCTCGAACACCGCAATCACCCGTTTGCCGGGACCCTCATCCTTCAGACTGTCCAGCTTGAAGATCGCCTCACCAGTGAACCGCCCGGAAACGGTCACCCCGCGATAGCGGTCCTGCCCGGCGCTCACCCCCTGAGGCAACGGCACGGGAGCGGCCACCAGCATCCCCTCGATCGCCGCCAGCTTGGCCTCTTTCAACTCCAGCCGCTGCAACTGCCACACCCCAAGGCTCACCAGAATGGCCGCCCCGATCAGGCCGAACAGCAAAGGCACCACAATCCGCCACATCACGTCACTCCAAAGGAAAAGGGGCCGCAAAGCCCCTTCCCATTATCTGTCCAGAAATATCCCACGGGGGTCCGGGGGTGTGAAACCCCCGGTCGGCCCTCAACCAGCGCCCCAGACATAGACGGCCGCAAACAGGAACAGCCACACCACGTCCACGAAGTGCCAGTACCATGCCGCAGCTTCGAACCCGACATGCGCCTCAGGGGTGAAGTCGCCCTGATAGGTCCGGATCAGACAGACGGCGAGAAAGATCGAGCCGATGATCACATGCGCGCCATGAAAGCCCGTCGCCATGAAGAACGACGCGCCATAAATGTTGCCGGCAAAGCCGAACCCGGCATGGGCGTATTCATAGGCCTGAAAGCCCGTGAACATGACGCCCAGAATGATCGCCAGCCACAGGCCCTGCTTGATGTCCTTGCGGTTGTTGTTGTCATGAACCAGCGCATGGTGGGCCCAAGTCGCCGCAGCACCAGAGCAGAGCAGGATCAGAGTGTTGATGATCGGCAGGTGCCAGGGATCAAAAAGCTCGATCCCGACCGGCGGCCAGACGCCATCCTGGATCGGCGACATCGGTCCCATCGGGTACAAGCGATGCTTGAAGAAGGTCCAGAACCATGCCGAGAAGAACATCACTTCCGACATGATGAACATGATGAAGCCATAGCGCAGGCTGATGCGGACGACCGGCGTGTGATCACCGGTATTGCCCTCATGGATCACTTCCGACCACCACGCATACATGGTGTAAAGCACACCCAGCAGTCCAAGTATGGCGATGAACGGCGTGCCACGCTCGGCAGCGCCGTGTCCGTTCATCCAGATCACCATGCCGCCCAGCATCGTAAACCCCGAAAGGGCCCCGAAGAATGGCCAGATCGACGGCGGCAGGATGTGGTAGTCGTGGTTCTTGCTATGGGCCATTGCGGGCTTCCCTCGTATTCGCTTTGGGCTAGTTTATCGGTTTCGTGTCGGCAGGGGCAAGGGCTGCTTGCGTCTGCGGCAGCGGGATTTCGTGGAAAGTGTAGGAAAGGGTGATTTCATGCACCAGCTTGCCCTCGCGGTCCTCCACAATCGCCGGATCGACAAAGAACGTCACCGGCATCGACACCCGCTCGCCCGGCTGCAAAACCTGTTCGGTAAAGCAGAAACAGTCGATCTTGGAGAAATAGAGCCCGGCAGCGTCCGGGGTCACATTGTAGGTCGCCTGCCCCGCCACGACCCGGTCTGTCGGATTGTAGGCTTCGTAGAAAGCCAGACCGGTCTCCCCGATGCGGAGCTTCATTTCGATCTGTTCCGGCCGAAAGGTCCAGGGCATCCCGGCCTCCAGCGACGCGTCAAAGCGCACCGTGATCATCTGATCGAGCGATTGATCCGGTGCCGACACAGCCACCGAAGTCGTCCCGCCAAATCCCGTCGTCTGGCAAAACCAGCGATAAAATGGCACCGCCGCGAAGGACAACGACACCATGACCAGCGCCACCAGCGCAAGCCACGCGGCGGTGCGGTTGGCCCGGTTCATGGCTGCTTGATCCCCTCGGCCTTGTCATAAGACGTGCCCTTGACCGCCCCCATCGGGTCACCATGCGTGACCTTTTCCACGGTGAGGAAAAAGCTCAGCGCGACAAAAGCCGCGAGCGCCAGCCCAACCCCCAGATTGCGCGAGAAACGTCGCTTGTAGATCTCGTGATCCGGCTTGAAACTCATGTCATAGTGCCCCGTATCCAGAGGAATGCAGCACCGCTTCCACCAGAAGTGCTCCGAAGTGCAGGAACAGATAGAGCAGCGAGAACCGGAAGAAAGACTTCTCGGCCGCATATTTGTCTGCTTCCGCGGTCATTTCGTCGCGCCGGATGATACGAACGGCGCCGATCACGAACCCCAGGTTCAACACGGCGGCGACGGCGATATAGATCGGCCCGCCGATCGAGGTCCATCCCACCGCCAAGGCGACGGGCACCAGCAGCAGGGTGTAGATGAGGATGTGCGCCCGGGTGACCCTGCGGCCATGGGTGACGGTCAGCATCGGCACCCCGGCCTTGGAATAATCGTCTTTCATGAACAGCGCCAGCGCCCAGAAATGCGGCGGCGTCCACATGAAGATCAGCGCGAACATGAGGAACGCTTCCAGTGATACCGACCCGGTCGCTGCCACCCAACCGATCATCGGTGGAAAGGCTCCGGCCGCGCCGCCGATCACAATGTTCTGCGGCGTGCTCCGCTTCAGCCACATCGAATACACAACGGCATAGAAAAAGATCGTGAAGGCCAGCAGACCCGCTGCCGCAATATTGGTCGCGAGCCCCAGCATGACCACCGAAAAACCCGACAGCGCCAAACCCAGCCCTAGCGCTTCGCCCGGTTGAATTCGGCCCGAGGGGATCGGGCGGCCCGCAGTCCGCCGCATCACTGCGTCGATATCGGCGTCCCACCACATGTTCAGCGCACCCGAGGCCCCAGCCCCAAGTGCGATGAAAAGCACCGCCGAAAACGCCGCCACCGGGTAAAGATGGATCGGTGCCACCGCCAGCCCGACCAGTGCCGTGAACACGACAAGCGACATCACACGCGGCTTCAAAAGCTCCACGTAATCACCAAAACCCGGCTCGGCCACGCTTTGCTCGTAAGGAGTGTCGCTCATCGTTCTGACCTTGTATGACGAAGGCCCCCGCGGGGGCCCCGTAAATTCCCGTTGGTCGGGTTCGCCCTGACCGACCTCAGTTCGAGGCGAGGATCACATTCCCAGTCTTGGCCTGCACCAGCCACGCGTCGTACGCTTGCTGACTGACCACCTTCACGACGATGGGCATATAGGCATGGTCCTTGCCGCACAGTGTGGTGCATTGACCGAAATAGACGCCTTCCTTTTCCGCCTTGAACCACAACTGACCCAGCCGCCCCGGCGTTGCCGTGTGCATGACGGCAAAGGCGGGCACAGCCCAGGCATGGGACACGTCGGAACCGGTGACCGTCACGACGACCGTCTTGTTTACCGGGATCACCAAAGCGGTATCGGCCGCCAGCAGGTAGTCAGACTGCTGATAGCCCGCCGCTTCCAGCTTGTCCTTTTCCAGTTTGAACGAGTCGAAAGCCAAGCCTTCGTCGGGGTACTCATAGGACCAGTACCACTGATTGCCCGTCACCTTGACCTGCACTTCGGCCACAGGAATCTCCTGCTGGAAGAACAGGGCCGGCAGCGAGAACGAGCCGATGAACACCAGAATCACGATCGGGATCAGGGTCCATGCCACTTCCAGCGGCGAGTTGTGCGTGAACTTGGCCGGCACCGGGTTGCGCTTGGCGCTGAAGCGCCACATCACATACAGCATCAGCACCGTCACAAAGACCGTGATCACTGTGATGATGATCAGGATCATGTGGTCCAGCCACTGCGCCTCGACCGCCGTCGTGCTGGAGGCCGGCTGAAAGCCCATGCCACCGTCCTTGGGTTCGCCGATCTTTTCCAGCGCCTGTCCCAGCGCCGATGTGGCCAGCAGGGCGGACACGGTGCCGGACAGTCCAAGGGTTGCAAGTCCGCGAAGAGGGCTCAGAAAGCGCATGTTCATTTCCCGTTCATTGGGTTGCCTTGGGGGCAGCTTTGCGCCACCTTTTCGGCTCTGCCGCCATGTTTGGCAGAATCCCGTTGTTTCCGGTTGCCGTGAAACCATATTAGGCGGGTAACGACAAGAGAAACTGTTGCGGCATTTTGGTGCTGTGACCCCGGTTTTCGCCCCGGATAGAGGATTTTGCCATGACCGACGCGCCCTTCCGCCCTTTCGAGACGCTGCTTGACCTTGATCTGGCTCTGACCACCCTGCGGGAAGCCACCCACGGCGCGGACGATGGCGAGCTGTTCCTCGAGCGGCGGCGCTCTGAATCCATCGTTTTGGATGACGGGCGGATCAAGAACGCTTCCTATGACGCCTCCGAAGGTTTTGGCCTCCGCGCCATTCGCGGCGAGGTGGCAGGCTATGCCCATTCGACCGAAATATCCGAAGCTGCCATGAAGCGCGCTGCCCAGACTGCGCGGATCGCCGTCGGCGATGGCGGCGGCACTATGGCCGCCTCCCCCAAAGGCACCAACATCCGGCTTTATACCGACGCCGACCCGATGGCGGATGCAACCTTTGCTGGCAAGATCGACCTCCTGAAAGACCTCGACGCCTTTGCCCGCAGCCTTGACCCCCGTGTGGTCCAGGTCTCGGCCGCCATCGCCGCCGGTCTGCAAGAGGTCGAGATCCTGCGCCCCGAGGGCCTGCGCCTGACCGATGTCCGTCCCATGGCGCGGATGAATGTCTCGGTGATCGTGGAACAGGATGGCCGCCGCGAACAGGGCAGCACCGGCGGCGGCGGGCGGCACGGTCTGGCCCGCCTCTTGGAGCCCGCCTACTGGCAGGCCCAGATCCGCGAGGCGCTGCGCATCGCCCTCGTGAACCTCGACGCCGTGCCCGCCCCTGCCGGGATGATGGACGTGGTCCTCGGCCCCGGCTGGCCCGGGATCCTGTTGCACGAAGCGATCGGCCATGGGCTTGAGGGCGATTTCAACCGCAAACAGACCTCGGCCTTTGCCGGCCTGATGGGCCAGCGGATCGCCGCCCCGGGCGTCACCGTTCTCGACGACGGCACTATCCCCGACCGCCGCGGCTCGATCTCGTTTGACGACGAAGGAACCCCCTCGGGCAAGAACGTGCTGATCGAGGACGGGATTCTGGTGGGCTTCATGCAGGACCGCCAGAACGCCCGGCTGATGGGCGTGGCCCCCACCGGCAACGGGCGGCGCGAAAGCTATGCCCATATCCCGATGCCGCGCATGACCAATACCTACATGCTGGCGGGGCGGGACAAACCCTCCGACATCGTGGCCAGCCTCAAGGACGGCATCTATGCCGTGGGCTTTGGCGGCGGCCAGGTCGACATCACCAATGGCAAATTCGTTTTCTCCTGCACCGAGGCCTACCGCGTGCGCAACGGCGTGGTGGGCGAGGCCGTCAAGGGTGCCACCCTGATCGGCGACGGCGCCACCGCGCTGAAACAGATCCGCGCCATCGGCAACGATCTGGAACTGGACCCCGGCATCGGCAATTGCGGCAAGAACGGCCAATGGGTGCCGGTCGGCGTGGGCCAGCCCACGCTTTTGATCGGCGGGCTGACCGTTGGCGGCTCGCAGACCTGACCGCAATGGGCCGGATGTCCCCTTCTGGCCTTGACGAGGTTTGATGAAGATGGCGGGTTTGGGAATTCCCCTTTCCCGCGCCCTCCGCTAGAAGCCCGGCAACCTTGTCCTGTCGGAGTTGACCCATGCTGAAAGCCAAACTCGGAATTTCCCCGATCTGCTGGTGGAACGACGATCTCGTCGAACTGAGCGACGACGTCTCGCTCGACGAATGTCTGCGTCAGGCGGCGCTTGCCGGCTATTCCGGAATGGAAACCGGTCGCCGCTTTCCGATGACCATGGCCGAACTTGGCCCCGTCCTTGACAAGCACCACATGTCGGTCTGCGGTGGCTGGTTCTCTGGCACGATCCTCGAGGGCGACATCGCCGCCAACAAGGACCATATCCGCGCCCAGATGGACCTGTTCATCGCAGCCAAAGCCCCCTGCATCGTCTATGGCGAAGTGGCGCGCTCCATCCAGGGCGACCGCTCCAAACCGCTGGCCACCAAGCCGAAACTGGACGAGGCGCAGATCAAGACCTACGCCCGCAACATGACCGCCTTTGGCGAATGGTGCGCCGAGCAGGGCATGCCGCTCAGCTATCACCACCACATGGCCGCCGTGATCGAGACCGAGGCCGAACTGGACCTCTTCATGAAACACTCGGGCGCCGGTATCCCGTTGCTTTATGATGCCGGCCACATGGCCTTTGCCGGCGGCGATGTCCTGCGCGTGATCGACAACCACCACGCCCGCATCACCCATGTCCACACCAAGGACGTGCGGATGGATGTGATCAACGCCCTTGACCGCAGCAAGGAAAGCTTCCTCGATGCCGTGATGAAGGGTGCGTTCACCGTCCCCGGCGACGGCTCACTGGATTTCGAGGCCATCGTCAAGCGCTGCGCCTCTTATGGCTATGAAGGCTGGTTCGTGGTCGAGGCCGAGCAGGACCCGAAAAAGGCCCCGCCGCTGGAATGGTCCACCAAGGGCAACAAGGAATTGCACCGCGTCATGGCGCTTGCAGGCTATCAGGTCGTCGCCTGAAGCCGCCCCCAGTCGCTGCGAAAGGAAGCGTCCAGATCTGGACGCTTTTTTTAATTATTCTAAACCAATGACTTGCGCTGGAAATTAACCTTAGCGAAACCTTTGCCTCCGCCGCGCCGTTAGCGCTGTCAAATATTTCGCCTGCCAGAAACTCAAAGCGGTTGCATGAGGTTGCGGCCCGTCCAAAGGGCGCTATTGTGACCCCCGGAATTGACGCCTTGGGAGGGGCTGCGCCATGTTTATCGGACTGGACCTCGGAACCTCCGGCCTCAAGGCCATCCTGATCGACGACGCCCAGCGCATCCTCGCCGAAGCCACCGCCCCCCTGACCGTGCAGCGCCCGCACGAGGGCTGGTCCGAACAGATCCCCGCTGACTGGATCACCGCTTGCGAGACGGTTCTGGCCAAGCTTTCCGCCCACGG
>JANMCI010000423.1:0-11358 GCA_031361245.1 Rhodobacterales bacterium | reverse complement strand
CGATCCGAACAGCAGCGTGTTGGCGGCGATGCCGGACTGCACATCAAGGTTGACCGATGCCGGCATGGTTGCCGTCAGATCACCGACGGTCCCGTCCAGCGCAAAGTGGGTTTCGCTGGCATAGGTCAGGGCCACCCGCATGGCGATCTCGGGCTTTTCGAAAGCGACGCCGACCAGATAGCCGGAGTCCGTGCCCGCGCTGTAGGTCGAGGCGTAGGGACCTACCGGATCATAATGGCCCGAAGCGGTCACCGAGCGAACGCCGGCATGGACCGAGAACGCATCGTTCAGCTTGTAACGGCCGATCAAGGTCAGCGACTGGGTCTTGACCTCGGCATTGGTGGTGTAAAGCGGATAGCCGGGGGTGTCATAGCTGACCTTGGCGCCATAGGGCTGGTCGAAGATCAGGCCGAGAGAGACCTTGTCGTTGACATCCATCTTGGCGGCAATGCCGAACTGAAGATAGTCCGGCGCTACATTGCCCGAGGGCAGCGGCAGGCCCAGCATCACACCCTCAACCGAAGGGTTGACCATCCCGAAGGACAACTCGGCATATCTGCCGGTCTCAAAGATGGCCGAGATGGATTGGCCGGAACGATCAAGGCCGCCGGCATGCGCCGCGGCCGTGGTCAACGTCAGGACTGCAAAGCCCCTCAAAACTGATTTCATTGCTCTCTCCCCTTGTGCGGCGCTTCCTTCCAGCCGGGTGAGTCGGCAGGCGCAGGTGTGCAGCATCCTGTTTGCCCTACTCATTGCAACCGATTTCAGTCAATTATTTACGCGGCGTCATCCATGCGTGTCCGATCCGTGACGCCGCGTCACGAAATGGTGATCAGGCGGCGACGCGCGTCTGGCTGCGGATGTTCAGCCAGACGCCTGCGAAAATCACCGCTCCGCCAGCCAGAACCCAAGGGTCCAGGGGCTCGGCATAGGCCAGCGCGCCGATCACGGCGATCAGGGGCAGGCGGATGAAATCAACCGGCATGACATAGGACGCCGGGGCCAGCGACAGGGCGGTGGTCAGGCTCAGATGCGCCGCAACACCGCACAGGCCGATCAGCGCCAGCCACGGCAGGGTCTGTGCGTTGGGCCAGGTGATGTGGCCGTCAAAGCCAGCCGTGACGAGGCCAAAGAAGAATTGCATCAGCGTCAGCCAGAACAGGATGCCAATGACCGAGGTGCCGCGGGTCAGCCGCTTGGTCAGGATCCCCACGGCGGCAAAACAGACCGCGGCACCAAGCCCTGCCAGAACGCCGGGATGCAGCGCCGTGACATCTGGCCTTGTGGCAATCAGGATACCGGAAAAGCCAAGGCCGGCGGCGGTCAGGCGTGTCGGGGTCAGACGCTCGGCCAGAAAGATCGGCGACAGCAGAACCACCCAGATCGGCGAAGTGAACTCCAGCGCGAAAAGCTGGGCCAGCGGGATCAGCGTCAGGCCAAGGAACCACAGGTTCTGGCCGGTGAAATGCACGATGTTGCGCAGAAAGTGGCCGCGCAGGTTCTGTGTGCTGATCTCGCCCAGCTTGCCGAATGCCGCTCCATAGAGCAGCACAAGTCCAAACCCAATGGCAGAGCGGACCATGAGCACTTCAAAGCTGTCATGCGTCGCCGCGACATTGCGGGCGGCCACCGCCATGAGGGTAAAGGCCACGACCGATCCCAGCATCCAGACGGCGGCGGCAAGGGGCCGCGTTTCAGCCATCCTTCGGGGTCTCGTGGGCCTGCCCGTCCAGCCGGTCGGCGCGGCGCAGCTCGGGGAACATCAGGGCCCAGGCCCCGGTGACGATCAGCGTGCCGATGCCACCCAGAATGACCGCCATCACTGGGCCGACAAAGCGCGATACGACGCCGCTTTCGAACTCGCCCAGTTCGTTCGATCCCGCGATGAACAGCCCAGACACCGACGACACCCGCCCGCGCATGTGGTCGGGGGTCACGATCTGCATCAATGTCTGGCGGACATAGACCGAGATCATGTCCGCCGCCCCCAGCATCGCCAGCGCCGCCACCGACAGCCAAAGCGAGCGTGACAGGCCGAACACGATGGTCGCCAAACCGAACCCCGCGACGGCCCAGAACATCCGCACCCCGGCGTGGCGTTTCAGCGGCCAGCGCGACAGGGCCAGTGCCATCAGCCCGGCCCCGATGGCTGGCCCCGACCGCAGGATACCAAAGCCGGTCGGACCGACATTCAGGATGTCGCTGGCAAAGGCGGGCAGCAGCGCCGTCGCACCGCCCAGAAGCACGGCAAAGAGGTCAAGCGAGATCGCCCCGAAGATGATCTTGTTTTGCCAGACATAGACCAGCCCCTCGCGGATCTGGGTCAGATGGTTGCCGAACTGACGCTCGGGCGTGGTGCTTTGGCGGATCGTCAGAATGACGACCAGTCCCAGCCCATAGATCGCCGCCGTCACACCGTAAGCGGTTGCGGTCGAATGGGCGACCAGCAGGCCGCCAAGCCACGGCCCGAAGATCACCGCGATCTCGCTGCCGATGGACGAGGTCGAGATCGCCCGTGCCACTTCCGCCGTCGGCACCAGCATGGGCATCATGGCCCACGCCGCGGGCCGGAAGAATGCGCGTGACGCCCCGAACAGCGCCGCAATGACGAAAATCACCGCCAACGAGGGTTTGTCCTGCATGGCCGTGATGGTCAGGGCCACGACGCCCAGCGCCTCGGTCGCAATCGCCGTCACCACGATGGCGCGTCGCGAGATGCGGTCGGCCAGCGAGCCTGCGAACAGCGTCAGCACGAACATCGGGCCGAACTGCACAAGGCCGACCATGCCGACCAGAAACGCCGCCTCGGCGATGGTGCCGGTCTGGCGGCCGATCGTATAGACCTGCCAGCCGATGGTGACGGCCTCGATCTGCGAGCCGACGGTGATCAGCGTCATTCCGGCCCAGTAAAGACCGAATGCGCGGTGACGAAAGATGGATTGAGTGCTGGCGGCCATGGCGTGACCTAACCCGATCCGCGGCAGGACGCCAGAGCGTGCGCCAAGGCGGGACCGGCATCCGGGGCGGGGCACCGAATTCCGGCGTCTGTTCATGGCTACACTGCCGCTCTGCCGAAATACGGGGTTTTCGATCGCGCCGAGGCGGCCTATGTGAACACTCAAAGCATGAAGGTGAGTTATGACTGCAGCCTTTCAGACCCCCCGTCAGCCCGAACATCCGGTTTCCCCGATGTTCATCGACCGCTGGTCGCCCCGCGCATTCACCCCCGAGCCGATGACCGCCGAGGACATGCTGACCATCCTAGAGGCCGCCCGCTGGGCACCGTCGTCCAGCAACCGCCAGCCGTGGCGCTTTGTCTGGTCGTTGCGCGGCGAGGCTGGGTTTGACGCCATAGCCGGGGCGCTGAACCCGTCCAACCGCGACTGGGCGCAACATGCGGCGGCGCTGGTTGTCCTGGCCTCCAGAACCACGGTGATGCGGGACGATCAGGAAGTGGTCAACGGCGCCCATGCCTTTGACACCGGCACAGCCTGGGGCCATCTCGCGCTGCAGGCGCATCTGAACGGCTTTGCCAGCCATGCGATGGGCGGGTTTGATGCGGTGGCTTTGGTGGCGGCGGTGGCGCTGCCTGCCAATCACGCGCTCCATGCCGTGGTGGCCCTGGGCCGTCGCGGCGACCCTGCGACCTTGCCCGAGGGTCAGCGGTTGCGCGAAGTGCCGAACGGCCGGGTGCCGCTGTCCGATGTCGCGCGGCGCGGGCGTTTCTGAGATCAGTCCCCGACCTCTTCCATCTTGAAGTTGCGCAGGATGCTGCGGGTGGCCGTGAACCACGCACTGTCGCGGGTGCGGGCCTGGTGGGCGTCAAAACTCGGGCGGTCGCGGAAGGCTTCCATCACCTCCCACACCATCGGGTCGTCGGTTTCGGCAATGTCAAAGGTCAGGCAGCCCGGCTCGGCCCGGGTCAGGGCGATGTGGTCGGCCAGATGGGCGCGGACCGCCCGCGCCTCGTCGTCCGTCATGCAGATCAACTGGCCACGCAGGCGGATCATTTTGGCTGTTCCTTCAAAGAGGCCCGACATGGGTGCGAATTCGGGGCGCCGTCATGGTTCTAGACCTGCGGTTCCGGAATTGAAAGCAAAGCCCTTGGTCACAGCTCCGGGTCTGCCGGCTTGGGACAGAACATGCACCAGAGCGTGACCCGGTCCAGCGCCCCCGTAGACTGCGTCTGGAACCCAAACCTGCCATAAAGCTCAATATTCGAAGGCGATGCCGTTTCGAGCGACGTGCCCTGCGATCTGGAATCGCGGCCCGACAGGTCAAGAAACGCACCGATCAGGGCCTTGCCGATACCCATGCCCTGAAACTTCGGGTGGACGGCCAGCACGCCGAGATAGTAGTGCGGCATGTTCAGGCCCGCCGCCGCCGCGATCCGGTCATAGGTTGCAAATCGGGCGGCAAGGGCAGGGTTGATCGCCTCGAATTCCTGCCAACGCTGCTGAAACCCTGCGGGCCATTCCGGTGGCGCGGTATCATAGCCCATGGCGACACCGACCAGACTGTCATCAACCTTGGCCACCAGCGCGGGCATGTTCAGGGCAAGCCGGACCTCCAGCAAGAGGCCGAAGAACAGTGCTGCGGCAGGGTCGCGGCGCAGGGGGCTGTCGTCGAAGAGGGCCCCTAACAGCGGATCGGCCGAAAACGCCCCCACCATGCAGTCGGTCGCATCCGGCAGGTCGTCAGATGTTGCTGCACGTATCCGCATGACCGGCCCCTGATGAAATCCCGGGCAGGGTCATAGCACTTTTCGCGGCTCTTGTCTGCGTTTGAAGCAGGTCCCGGCCTATTCCAGTTCGATCGTCCCTGGCGGTTTGGAGGTGCAGTCATAAAACACCCGGTTGATGCCCTTGACCTCGTTGATGATCCGCGTCGCCGTTTCGCCGAGGAAGTCGTGGGTGAAGGGATAGTAGTCGGCCGTCATGCCGTCCACGCTCGTCACGGCGCGCAGCGCCAGCGCAAAGTCATAGGTGCGCCCGTCGCCCATAACGCCAACGGTCTTCATCGGCAGGATGGCAGCGAAGGCCTGCCAGATCTCGTCATAAAGCCCGTGCTTGCGGATCTGGTCGATGTAGACCGCATCGGCGCGGCGCAGGATGTCGAGCTTTTCGGTGGTGATCTCACCGGGGCAGCGGATGGCAAGGCCGGGTCCAGGGAAGGGGTGGCGGCCGATGAAGCTGGCGGGCAGACCCAGTTCGCGCCCCAGGGCACGAACCTCGTCTTTGAACAATTCCCGCAACGGTTCAACCAGTTTCAGCCCCATCTTCTCAGGCAGGCCGCCGACATTGTGGTGCGACTTGATCGTGACCGAGGGGCCGCCCGAAAAGCTGACTGACTCGATCACATCGGGATAAAGCGTGCCCTGGGCGAGGAACTTGGCGCCGCCGACCGCATGGGCGTGCTTCTGGAACACGTCGATGAACAGCCGGCCGATGGTCTTGCGCTTGACCTCGGGGTCGCTGATGCCTTCAAGCTCGCCCAGAAAGAGCGCGCTCTCATCGGCATGGATCAGCGGAATGTTGTAGGTGTCGCGGAACATCGTGACGACCTGTTCTGCCTCGCCAAGCCGCAAAAGCCCGTGGTCCACGAAAACGCAGGTCAGCTGGTCGCCGATCGCCTCATGGATCAACACGGCGGCGACAGAGCTGTCCACACCGCCCGACAGGCCGCAGATCACCTTGCCGTCGCCCACCTGTGCGCGGATCTTGGCGATGGCCTCGTCTCGGTAGGCCCCCATCGTCCAGTCGCCCTTGAAACCGGCGAGGCGGACGAAGTTTTCGTACAGTTTCGCGCCCTTGGGGGTGTGGTGCACCTCGGGGTGGAACTGAACGGCATAGAAATGGCGGGTGGGATCGGCGGTGATGGCGAAGGGGGCGTTGGGCGAGGTGCCATAGACCTGAAAGCCGGGGGCAATGCGGCTGACATGGTCACCATGGCTCATCCAGACCTGCTCGGGCCCGTCCGAAAACCAGCCATCGAGAAGGGGCAGCCGGTCGGACGTTTGCGAGACAAAGGCGCGGCCGAACTCGGCCGTGCCGTGGCCGCCTTCGACATGACCGCCAAGGCAGTGCATCATGACCTGCTGGCCGTAGCAGATGCCAAGGATCGGCACCCCGAGGTCAAAGACACCCTTGGGCGGCATCGGGGCGCCGTCCCAGTAAACCGAGGCCGGGCCGCCCGAAAAGATCACCGCCCTGGGCGCGAAGGCCGCAAGGAAGGCGTCATCGATGCGATTGTAGGGGTGAATTTCGCAATAGACGTTCAGCTCGCGCAGACGGCGCGCAATCAGTTGCGTCACCTGAGAGCCAAAGTCGACGATGAGAAGGCGATCATGCTGGGTCATGGCCTCGCGTAGCCAATCGCGCGCGGATGTTCAAGGGAGGCAAGCAGGGGGTTTTCCACCCCCTGGACACATTGGTTTTCGAAAAACCAATGCGTCCTCCCCCGGAGAGTATTTCGAAAGGTGCAAACGGGGGTCGTTTCCAAGCCGGGAGGATGTCGGTTTTGGAGCGCAAGCGGCGTAAACGGGGAGCCCTTTGCGCGGCGATGTCGGCATAACGGGGCAAAGTTTGAGGGATATGACATGAGCGATACGGGTGCACGCAGGGTTCGGGGCGGTGGCGGGGCGACGCGGCGAGCAGAGCGCACAGCAGTGTCGTTCGAGACGGCGCGTTTCATCCAGCGCAACATCCCGAATTTCGACATCCTGAACGAAGAAGCGCTGCAGATCATCGAATGGAACGCCGAAACCGTTCTGGAAGAGATCGGGGTGAATTTCATCGAAAACCCGGGCGCGTTGCAGCGCTGGCGCGATGCCGGGGCGGACGTGCGGGGCGAGCGTGTGCACATCCCGCGCGGCCTGGCGCGCAAGCTGTGCTCGACGGCCCCCAAGACCTTTACCCAGCACGCCCGCAACCCCGAGCGCAATGTCGAGATCGGCGGGCGCAATCTGGTGCTGGCCCCGGTCTATGGCCCCCCCTTCGTGCGCGATGCCGCGGGCGGTCGCCGCTATGCGACGCTGGAGGATTTCCGCAATTTCGTGAAGCTCGGCTATATGTCCAAATGGCTGCACCATTCCGGAGGCACCGTGTGCGAGCCCACCGACGTTCCGGTCAACAAGCGCCATCTCGACATGGTGCTGGCCCATATGACGCTGTCGGACAAACCCTTCATGGGCTCGGTCACCGAACCCTCGCGGGCGGCGGATTCGGTCGAGATGGCCAAGATCCTGTTCGGCGCCGATTTCGTCGACCAGAACACCGTGATGACCTCGCTGATCAACATCAACAGCCCGATGACCTTTGACGGCATCATGATGGGCGCGATGGAGGTCTATGCGGCCGCGGGTCAGGCCACCATCGTCTCGCCCTTTATCGTCGGCGGGGCCATGGCACCGGTGACCGTCGCGGGCACGTTGACGCAGGTTCTGGCCGAGGTGCTGGCAGGCGTGTCCTACAACCAGCTCGTCCGTCCCGGCGCACCGGTGATCGCGGGGGCCTTTGTGACCTCGATCGACATGAACTCGGGCGCGCCGACCTTTGGCACGCCCGAGGCCGCACATATCACCTATGGCACCGGCCAACTGGTGCGGCGTCTGGGTCTGCCCTACCGGTCGGGCGGGGCGTTCTGCGGCTCCAAACTGCCCGACGCGCAGGCGGCCTACGAATCGGCCAATTCGCTGAACATGGCGCTTCTGGCGGGCGTGAACTTCATGCTGCACGCCTGCGGCTGGCTCGAGGGCGGGCTGGTCAGCTCGTATGAGAAATTCGTGATGGACGCCGATCAGCTTGGCACCTTGCACCATCTGGCGCAGGGCATTCACATGGATGTGAACGGACAAGCCATGGATGCGATCCGCGAGGTTGGCCCCGGCGGGCATTATCTGGGCTGCGAGCACACCCAGGCCAACTTCAAGACCGCGTTCTGGCGCAGCGACCTTTTCGACTACAAACCCTTCGAGACCTGGGCCGAAGAGGGGGCCCGCGACACCCAGACGCTGGCGACCGAACGGGTGGCCAAGAGCTTGGGCGACTATCAGCAGCCCGCGCTTGACGAGGGCACGAACGAGGCGCTGAACGACTATGTGGCCCGGCGCAAGGCGTCGATGCCCGACGCCTTTATCTGAGGCTGTTTCCTTAACCAACCGCCCCCGCGGGGGCCGTTTCTTTTTGACTTCAACGCGTTGGGACAGGGCGCTGCCGCATCGGTGCGGCGTTAACCTTCGCCCGCCATTGTCGCTGCGGCCGCGACAGTGCCCGGCCCGCGTCGCCATGGCCCTGTCAGAGGGCGACCTGACGCGGCAGCAGGCGCACCTCGCTCATCAGGGCGATCAGAACCTCGATATGGCGGGTGACGGAATAGCTCGCCTCGCCCGACTTGCGGATCTCCTCCAGACGCTCTTCCTCGCCCAGAAGACGGCGCACGGCGCGGTCTGGCGAGGGCTGACCGTCCAAAAGACGGCGCAAATCGCGGTCACGGCGATAGTCGGAAAGACCGCAGCGCGCAGCGCGGATCAGAAGTTGCGGGCGGCGCAGGTCAGCAAGCAAGGCACGGAAATCAGTCATGGCAGGCTCCAATGAAACGACTCACCCCTTATGCACCAGTTCAACCTGGCGTTGCATAAGGGCCGTTTCGGCCGTGCGCTCCTTTCTATTTTGTTTAGGAATTAGAAACAACTATCACAATTGCCTTAATAATTAACGAAAGAGTAACAAATGCCACTCAGGGTTGCAAACGTTCAGAATCCGAACATTTGCGTAGTAACACTCTCAGGTACTGATCCGATGCGCCCCGAACTCAACCCGAACTTTTCTCTTCCAACCTGGCTGCCTCATGCGGTTCGCCTTTACCTGGACCACACCGAAGACGGCCTGTCCCTGCGCGCCATTGCCCGGCGCGACGGGCGGCACGCCTCGACCGTGATGCGCCAGGTGCGCCGCTATGAAGGCCGCCGCGACGATCCCCTGCTTGATGAGGCGCTGCAGTCGCTGTCGCGCCTTCCCGCCGCCAAGGGGCAAGGGAAGCTCTCTCACGTTTCAGACCAAAAGGACGCAAAGCCCATGTCGGCACCTATCCGCCATCAGACCCAGACGATTGACGAAGCCACCATCCTGCGCGAGGGCCGCCGCATCTTGCGCCGTCTGGCCGAACCGGGATCGGTTCTGGCCATTGCCCCGGACATGGAAAAAGCGGTGGTGATGCGCGAATTTCCGGACGGACGGACCGCGCGGACCGGCGTGGTGGAACGCAGCGTGGCGCAGGCTTTCGCGCTCAAGGACTGGATCAGCTGCCGCAAGTCGGGCCGCATTGCGAGCTACGAATTGTCGGCCACCGGGCGGTCGGCGCTGAAACGGATGATGGAGGAGGAAGAGGCCAGCCGCGTCGGCATGGCCGAGGCGGCGATGCCCTTCGCGGCCCAGCACGGCGACTGGGGCACCCGTGAAATCACTGGCAACGACGGCAACCGCCGGGTGCGTTACAATCTGGCCGAAAGCCCGGTGGCCGTGCTGGGGCGGCGCCGCGACAAGGACGGCAAGATCTTTCTGGAACCCGATCTGGTCGAGGCGGCCGAGCGTCTGCGGGAGGACTTTGAACTGGCACAGATGGGGCCGCGTGTGGCGCAGAACTGGGACCGTTTTCTGACGGCGGGGGACCGGGGCGGGTTTCACTCGGACAGCGGCGGCGCCGAGGGGCCGCGCGCGGCGCGCGACCGGGTGGCACTGGCGCTGCGCGATCTGGGGCCGGGGCTTGGCGATGTGGCGCTGCGGGTGTGCTGCTTTCTTGAGGGGATCGAGGCTGCCGAGCGGCGGATGGGATGGGCGGCGCGTTCGGGCAAGATCGTGCTGCGGATAGCGCTGCAACGCTTGCGACGGCACTATGACGAGACCTATGGCCGGTCCGGTCCGCTGATCGGCTGATCAACGCGGGGCCGCCCGGCCCGAGACGACCGACCTGAAGGGGTGCCGTTGCGGGCGCCCCTTTTTGCATGTCCCGCGGCGTGCCACTGTTGGGTGCGGCCCGGTCGCACCCGTCGGTTCGGCATGGCGGCTTTGCCGGCCACGCGTGCCTTGCGGGAAAGGAACAACTTTTCAACCTCCGCGCCAAAGGCTATGTCTGGCTCGAACCGGGCAGGGGCCCCGGCCTAGCCTTGCCCTCGCCCCCCGACCTTCTCTCCAAGGAGCGCCCCTTGACCCCACGCGATCTGAAGCTGCCGGAAGAGCGTCATCCCGAAAAGGCGCACCGCGCCGACAATCCCCAGCCGAAAAAGCCGGACTGGATCAGGGTCAAGGCGCCGACCTCCGAGGGCTACAAGCGCACCCGTGACATCCTGCGCGAGAAAAAGCTGGTCACCGTCTGTGAAGAGGCCGGCTGCCCCAATGTCGGCGAATGCTGGAGCCAGGGCCACGCCACCATGATGATCATGGGCGACATCTGCACCCGCGGCTGTTCGTTCTGCAACATCGCCACCGGCAAGCCCAAGGCGCTCGACAGCTTCGAGCCGGGTCGCGTCGCCCAAGCCGTCAGCGAGCTTGGCCTGCACCATGTCGTCGTCACCAGCGTTGACCGCGACGATCTGGAAGACGGCGGGGCCGAGCACTTCGCCATGACCATCCGCGCCATCCGCCACCGCGCTCCCGCCACCACGATCGAGATCCTGACGCCCGATTTTCTCAAATGCGCGCCCGAAGTTGTGGAAAAGGTCGTCGCTGCAAAGCCTGACGTGTTCAATCACAACCTTGAAACCGTGCCGGGCCTTTACCCCGAGGTCCGCCCCGGTGCGCGCTATTTCGCCAGCCTGCGCCTGTTGCAACGGGTCAAGGAGCTGGACCCGTCGCTCTTTACCAAGTCCGGCATCATGGTGGGTCTGGGCGAGGACCGCCAGGCCGTGCTGCAGGTGATGGACGACCTGCGCGCGGCGGATGTCGATTTCCTGACCATCGGCCAGTATCTGCAACCCACACCGAAACACCACCGGGTTGACCGCTTCGTGACCCCCGACGAGTTCAAGAGCTACGAAGCCGCCGCCTATGCCAAGGGCTTTCTCATGGTTTCCGCCACCCCCCTGACCCGCTCGTCCTATCACGCCGGCGACGATTTTGCCCGGCTCAGGGCAGCGCGGCTGGAAAAGCTGGCCCGCGTCTGACCGGATTGCACCTTGCGAAATACTCTGGGGGGGGGGGCGGTCCCCGGGTCTGGAACCGTGGACCGTTGGGGGGATGCAAAATCCCCCCTTCTTTCTATTCCTCCGGCACGCGGTAGGGCGTGTGGCAGGCGCCACAGGCCTTGCCCACGCTGCCCATGCCCGCCTTGAGGCTCTCCAGATCGGCAACCGCCAAGGGCTGC
>JANMCI010000400.1:0-4115 GCA_031361245.1 Rhodobacterales bacterium | reverse complement strand
ACTGGCCCTGTCGGGCCTTTTGCAGGCGCTGCTTTTCGCGTTCTTCGCCACGCCCGCCAACCTCGAGCTTGGCACGCGCTACACCACCAGTCCGCGCGACGTGCCGCCGGCCCGGCCGCTCTCACTGTCGACGGCGCGAATGCAGCGGGCGCTGAACAACACGTTCGAGGCGCTGATCACCTTCACCATCGCCGTTGTCGTCGTGACCCTTGGCGGCCAGTCCAGCCCGTTGACGGCGGTCTGTGCCTGGACATTTCTGGCCGCCCGCATCCTGTACATTCCGGCCTACTGGTTTGGTTGGGCACCGTGGCGGTCGGCCATCTGGGGCGTGGGCTACGGGGCAAGCCTGATCATGATCCTTGCGGCTCTCGTCTGATTTCAACCATTCCTTCGCAACCGTGAGGTTAGACATTGCCTGCGGGGCGGGCTAAGAACCCTCACGCCCACGAAGGAGACCAGGATGGCACAGTTCGACGCAATCATCATCGGCGGCGGCCCCGGCGGCTATGTCTGTGCCATTCACGCCGCTCAGCTGGGCCTGAATGTGGCCTGCGTCGAAGGGCGCGAAGCGCTGGGCGGGACCTGTCTGAACGTCGGCTGCATCCCCTCCAAGGCGCTTTTGCACGCCACCCATGCCCTCCATGATGTGCACGAGAACTTCGAGAAGATGGGCCTGATGGGCGGCGGGCCAAAGGTCGATTGGGCGAAGATGCAGGACTACAAGCAGGACGTGGTGAACGGCAACACCAAGGGCATCGAGTTCCTGTTCAAGAAGAACAAGGTGACCTGGATCAAAGGCTGGGCGCAGATCCCGGCACCGGGTCAGGTCAAGGTGGGCGACGAGATTCACACCGCCCGCCACATCGTGATTGCGACCGGGTCCGAGCCGTCGGCGCTGCCGGGTGTGACGGTGGATGAGAAGATCGTCGTCACCTCCACCGGTGCCCTGGCATTGCCTGCCATTCCAAAGACCATGGTGGTCATCGGTGCGGGCGTGATCGGGCTGGAGATGGGCTCGGTCTATGCCCGCCTTGGCACCGAGGTCACCGTCGTCGAATACCTCGACGCGATCACTCCCGGAATGGACGGCGAAGTGGCCAAGGCCTTTCAGCGCATCCTGACCAAGCAGGGGCTGAAATTCGTGCTGGGGGCGGCAGTGCAGGGGGTCGCGACCACCGGGAAAGCCGCCAAAGTCACCTACAAGCTGCGCAAGACCGAGGCCGAGGCGAGCCTGGATGCCGATGTCGTGCTGGTCGCCACGGGGCGCAAACCCTTCACTTCCGGGCTGGGGCTGGAGGCGCTGGGGGTCGAGATGCTGCCGCGCGGCCAGATCAAGACCGACGGCCATTTCGCCACCAACATCCCCGGCCTCTATGCCATCGGCGACGCCATCACCGGACCGATGCTGGCCCACAAGGCCGAGGATGAGGGCATGGCGCTGGCCGAGATCATGGCGGGCCGCGCCGGCCATGTGAATTACGGGGTCATTCCCGGTGTGGTCTATACCAGCCCCGAGGTCGCCTCGGTCGGGGCCACCGAGGAGCAGTTGAAGGAGGCGGGCCGGGCCTACAAGGTCGGCAAGTTCCCCTTCATGGGCAACGCCCGCGCCAAGGCGGTGTTTCAGGCCGAAGGCTTTGTCAAACTGCTGGCCGATGCCGCGACCGACCGGATTCTAGGCTGCCACATCATCGGGCCGGGGGCGGGCGATCTGATCCATGAGGTTTGCGTGGCGATGGAATTCGGCGCCAGCGCGCAGGACCTAGCCCTGACCTGCCACGCCCATCCGACCTATTCTGAGGCGGTGCGCGAGGCGGCGCTGGCCTGCGGCCTGGGCGCCATACACGCCTGACGCGGCGGGGAAAACCGGCCGCCCCATCCCTTGGCAGGGTCAGACGTCGCACAGCGTCGCTTTTGACGACATGGCATTTTTATCTTTACTTTCATATAGTTAAGCGTTTCCGTTAACCAGAATGAAAGGAATTTCTTGCGCGACACTGCAAAGCGTTTGGCTTGCCGACAAGGCGCAATCGCAGGCGTTCGGTTTTGCCCCTGCCCTGCGGAAAACCGTGTAGAATCGGCGGTATCACCTCTGGGAGCACAGGTCATGACCGGGAAAGACATCATACTTGCAGCGCTCGACAGCGTGGCGGCAGCGTTCAACGCCCACGACATCGATGCGATCATGGACCATTTCGCCGAGGATTGCAGTCTGGACCTGCCCCGCGGTCCCGATCCCCATGGCAGCCGCTTTGTCGGTCGGGACGAGGTGCGGCGCGGCGTCATGACCCGGTTTGAGACCACCCCGGACGTCCACTATGGCGAGATCGAGAACTTCGCCAGCGACGATATGGGCATGTCGCGATGGCTGTTGACCGGAACCACCTCAACCGGTGACAAGGTCCGGGTCCGCGGCTGCGACTTTTACACCTTCCGGGACGGCAAGGTGACCAGAAAGGATTCCTACTGGAAGATCGCCCCCTGATGCGGATTGCGTTTCGGCGGACCGACAGGCGGCAGCAACCTCTGGCTCAGGGCGACGGGATCTCGACGGGAGCGGCGCGCCATGACGGCACCAGAACGCTGCAACCTTGGGTTTGCCCCGCCCGCCCTAGACCCCCGGCACCACTTGCAGGAGCGGCATCACATCCGCCATCTCGGGCCCGGCATCCAGACCCGTCAGCGCCCGGCGCAGGGGCCGGTACAGTCCCTTGCCCTTGCGGCCCGTCGCGGCCTTTGCGGCCTCGGTCCACTGAGCCCAAGTCTCATGGGTCCAGGGTCTGGCGGGCAGCAGGGTCAGGGCCTGGCGGACGAAATCCACATCCTCGGCATCGACCAGCGGTGTGGCGCCGTCGCGGAACAGGTGCCACCAGCCCTCAAGGTCCGAAAGCACGGTGATGTTGCCCTTGGCGACCGACCAGAACAGCTCGGCCTTGTCCGCGGGCACGCCAAGGGCGGCGATGCGGTCGGCCACGGCGGGCAGCGGCAGCGATTGCACATGGGCGCGCGTCAGGGGGAACAGGTCTTCGTCGTTGAACTTGGTGGGGGCCGCGCCGAAAGAGCCGATGTCAAAGCCGTCGATCAGGTCCTGCATCGAGCCTGCGAGTTCCACCGGTTTCGAGGACCCGAGCCGCGCCATCAGGCTGAGCAGCGCCATGGGTTCCACCCCGCGCGCGCGCAGGTCGCGCAGCGCCAGAACGCCAAGGCGTTTGCTGAGCTCCTCGCCCTGCGGACCGGTCAGCAGGGAGTGGTGGGCGAAATCGGGTGGGGTGCCGCCAAGGGCCTGCATGATCTGGATTTGCGTCGCCGTGTTGGTCACATGGTCTGCGCCGCGCACGATGAAGGTCACCCCCATGTCGATGTCATCGACCGAGGAGGCGAAGGTGTAAAGGATCTGGCCATCGGCGCGGATCAGCACCGGGTCGGACACCGAGGCCGCGTCAATCGAGATCGGGCCCAGCACGCCATCGGTCCATTCGATACGTTCCTGATCGAGCTGGAAGCGCCAATAGCCCGCCCGCCCCTCGGCCCGCATCTGGGCGCGTTCGGCCTCGGTCAGGCGCAGGCTTGAACGGTCATAGACCGGGGGCTTGTGCATGTTCAGCTGTTTCTTGCGCTTGAGGTCAAGTTCGACCGGCGTTTCGAAACATTCATAAAAGCGCCCGACGGCGCGCAGCTGATCGGCCGCCTCGCGGTAGCGGTCCATCCTGAGCGACTGCTTTTCGACGCGGTCCCAGTGCAGGCCGAGCCATGCCAGATCCTCTTTGATCCCGTCGGCATATTCCTGTTTGGAGCGTTCCTGATCGGTGTCATCCAGCCGCAGGATGAACTGGCCGCCGGATTTGCGGGCGATCAGATAGTTCATCAGCGCGGTGCGCAGGTTGCCCACATGGATATAGCCGGTGGGGGACGGGGCAAAGCGGGTGATGGTCGGTCGGGTCATGGCGGTCTCCTCAGGCGGCTTCCCTGTCACGGCGGCCGGGAAATGTCCAGTTCGAGAGGCAGGCGGCGGCCTGCGGCATCGAGGTCGGGGGGGGGGGGGGGGGGCGCCCCCCCCCCCCCCCCAGGCGGGAGAAATGAGAGGAGGCGCGGGGGCGGGGGGGGGGGGGCGCGGCCGG
>JANMCI010000126.1:0-52841 GCA_031361245.1 Rhodobacterales bacterium | reverse complement strand
ACAGTGCGGGGTGGCAGAATTGGGTGCTGTATCCGCCGGGCGACACGGACGGTCCGGTTTTGATGCCGGGTGGCGCCTATGCGCTGAAAATCGTCGCCGGGACGTCGGCGGCTGATGTCCTGCGAAAACTTGACCGTATTGCGCTTTCGTTCCCGCGCACCGCTCGGGTGGGGGGCAGGCCGGAGGACGGGATGATGACCTGGGTAACCCGCTCGGCACTATGGGGCTTTCCCGACTTCACGACCGCCGAGGTCGCCCGGGACGGTCTGTGGTTCCGGATAGCGGTGGTTGCGCGCCAGCGTTACGGGCAGGGCGACATGGGGGTGAACGCGGCGCGGCTCAGCGACTGGCTCACTGCCCTTGACCAAACGTCCTGAAACGGCCAAACCCCGGCCATGGTTCCGCTTGAAAAACTCGCCCAGATCACCCAGCGCTTCGAATATCTCGAAGCGCGCCTGAACGCTGGCGCAGCCCCCGCCGAAATTGCCGCCGTGTCGCGCGAATATTCCGACATCAAGCCCGTGGCCGAGGAAATTGCCGCCTATCGTCAGGCTCTTGACGATGTCAGCGAAGCCGAGGCGATGCTGTCCGACCCCGAAATGAAGGCACTCGCCGAAGAAGAGCTGCCGGTCCTGCGCCAGCGTATTCCCGAGATGGAACAGCGCCTTCGCCTTGCCCTGTTGCCCAAGGATGCCGCCGACACCCACTCGGCCATCATGGAAATCCGCCCCGGAACCGGCGGGGATGAGGCCGCCCTTTTTGCCGCCGACCTTTTGCGGATGTATCAGCGTTATGCGGAAAGCCAGGGATGGCAGTTCGAGATCCTCGACCAGCAGGACAGCGATCTGGGCGGCATCAAGGAAGTCTCTGTCAGCATCAAGGGCGAGGGTGTCTTTGCCAAGCTGAAATACGAAAGCGGCGTCCACCGTGTCCAGCGTGTTCCGGAAACCGAGGCACAGGGCCGCGTCCACACCTCCGCTGCCACCGTCGCAGTGCTGCCCGAGGCGGAGGAGGTTGATCTGGTGATCCCGCAGTCTGACATCCGCATCGATACGATGCGCGCGTCCGGGGCAGGTGGCCAACACGTCAACACGACTGATTCCGCGGTTAGAATCACACACTTGCCGACCGGCATTATTGTGACCTCGGCCCAGAAATCCCAGCACCGCAACCGCGATATGGCGATGCAGGTCCTTCGCGCCCGGCTTTACGCGATGGAGCGAGAGCGGGTTGACAGCGCCCGCGCCGCTGACCGCAAGGCGCAGGTCGGCTCGGGCGACCGCAGCGAACGCATCCGCACCTACAACTTCCCGCAAGGGCGGATGACCGATCATCGCATCAATCTGACCCTCTATTCGCTGTCGCAGATCATGGGCGGCGACCTGACCGAGGTGATCGAAGCGCTGGTGGCCCATGATCAGGCGACGAAACTGGCGGAAATGGAGGGATGAAGGCGGCCGAGGCCCTGCGTCTGGCGATCCCCCGGTTGTCGCAGGCCGGGGTTGACGGGCCGGGCCGCGATGCGCGGATCCTGCTTGCCCATGCGATGCAGGTGCCCGCTGATCGCTTGACCATGCATCTTGACGACCCGCTTTCCGACGACATTCAAGCGCGTTTCGAGGCCGCGGTACTGGCGCGGGAGGCGCGGCAACCCGTTGCGCAGATCACCGGGCGGCGCCTGTTCTGGGGCCGCTCTTTTCGCGTGACGCCCGACGTGCTGGACCCGCGCCCGGAAACCGAAACGCTGGTTGCGGCGGCGCTGGAACAGCCCTTTCTGCATGTCCTTGATCTTGGCACGGGAACCGGTTGCATTCTGTTGACTTTGCTGATGGAACGCCCGGACAGCTGGGGTCTGGGCGTGGAGCTGTCTCCCAAAGCCTTTTCGGTGGCCCAAGCCAACCAGCGCGACTACGCGATGGAAGGCCCGATGGTTCTGCGCCAGGGCAGTTGGTACGAGCCCGTCACGCAGGCCTTCGACCTCATCGTCTCGAACCCGCCCTACATCGCCGCCGCCGAGATGGCGGGTCTGGCACCCGAAGTGCGCGACTGGGAGCCGCATCTGGCCCTTACCCCCGGTGGTGACGGGCTGGACGCCTATCGCGCGATCAGTGCTGGCGCGCCCGAACATCTGACACCGGGGGGGCGGCTCATGGTGGAAATCGGCCCGACCCAGAGCAGGGCGGTCGCCCAGCTTTTTGCCGAGGCCGGACTGCAGGGTATCGCGCTGCGCCAGGATATGGATGGCCGCGACCGGGTGGTAATCGGCGTCAAACCCGCCACGTGATGCAGTTTCGACCAATTTTAGCGTGAATCAGCCGAGTTTTCGCCGAGCCTTGCCGAAAAGCACTTGTCAGCCCATGCCGCCCATGCTTAACCACTTTCACGTGCAACGGGGCGGGCCGATCAACGGTCAAGCCTGAGGCGCGTGCCAACCCGACCTTGACTGCCTATGCCCGAATTTTGGGAGAGACACCGGAAAGTGTCTGGTGCAGATCAAGCGGATATCTGGATCAAAGGACCCAATGCGCTCTTCCAAGTCCCGTTCGCGTTCGAAAACGAACCGCCCGCGCACTCTCGGCAACATCATCAACCGCGTCTTCGACAGCTCTGGCCCCGAAGGCAAGGTCCGCGGCACGCCCGCTCAGTTGATCGAGAAGTATCAGTTTCTTGCCCGTGACGCCCAGCTGTCCAACGACCGCGTGGCGGCCGAGAACTTCTTGCAACATGCCGAACACTACACACGGCTCCTGGCCGAGGCGAACCGCGAGCTGGCCGCCGAGCAGGAAAACCGCCAGCAGTATCAGCAGCAGAACACTCAGCAGAACACTCAGCAGGGCAACCAGAACGGCAACCAGAACGGCAACCAGAACGGTGGCCAGAATGGCAACCCGAACGCTGGCCAAAATCAGAACCGCGACCGTCAGCAGGGCGGTGAACGCGAACAGCGCCGCGATGACCGTGGCGATTATCGCCCGGACTACCGCGCCGAATTCCGTGCAGATGTTCCCGATGAGCAGCCCGTCGTGACGGCCCATGATCTTGTCGACCATATGCGCGATGATGATGCAGGACTGGTCGAAACGCCCGAGGCAGCGCCGCGTCCGGTACGCCATGAAGAACCGCGCCGCAATGATCGTCCACGTTTTGACCGCCCGCGTGACGAGCAGCGTCGCAGCTATCCGCCGCGGGTAGATCAGCCGCAGCAGGACCGTACGGAACGACAGGCCGAGCACCGGGTGGCCGAGCCCGTGCCGGCAGCGCCCGTTGTTCTGGTCGCACCGGTTGAGGCGGCTGCCTCCTCCAAGGACGCCTCTGCCAAGCCGCGCGCTCCTGCGACGCGCAGCCGCGCGCCGAAGAAACCGGCCGCTGCAGCGATCAGCGATGAGGGTCCCAAAGAAACGGCGGACGACTGATCCGCAGCACCGCCTGACAGACGGTCATCAACCCGGCGTCAGTCTTCCGGCGTGACGAGCACGATTTCACCCGTGCCCTCCAACTGGCGGATTGCCATGATGATGGCTGTCATGGCCTCTTCGGCGTCCTTGTCCTTGATCTTTCCGCGTGTGGCGATTTCTTCCTTCAGGCTTTGCGTCATGCGTTGCGAGAGGTTGGCAAGGATGTGCTCTGCGCTTTGCGCTTGTTCGGGATTGTTCTGGGCGGCGGCCAGCGCCGTCACCAGCACCGGCTGATCAACGACGCGGACCACTTTGGGCACATCGCGCGGGGCGAGACGCGCCTTGATGTGTTCAAAGGTGAAGATCGACTTTCGCACCAGCTCGGCAAAACCGGCGTCGGCTTCCTGCAATCCCTTCAGCACATCGTCCCGGGTGAACGCCGCGGCGATGTTCAGAATGGCGCCGACCCGTTCGCCGGGATCCACATCGAACGCCTTGATCGGTTGCTGATCAACCTGCGCCGCGATCGACATGCCGATCCGCCGCACCGTATCGGGATCGATGTCGCCTGTCTGTGAAACGGCATAGGCCACCGCGCGCGCCCTTGCCCCCGGCAACTTGCCCAGCAATTCGGCCGCCTTCTGGATTGGCAGCTTTGACAGCACGACCGCCGCCACTTCGACGCTTTCCTCCTCCAATGCCGTTGCCAGAATCTCGACCGGAACGGTCATGATCCGCTCCCACGGGTCAACGCTGGAATTGCCGCCGTTCATCCGCCGCAACCGGGTTGCCGCATTGGTCGAGATATGGCCGTCCATCATCGACAGCGCCCCTTCCAACCCGCCGGGGAAGGACAGACCGACCTCCTCCAGCTCGGTCACGAACTCCATCACAACCTCTTGCAGCGTTGTTCGGTCCACCCGCCGCATCCGGCCCATCTGCGCGGCCAGCGCCGTCTGCATTTCTTCGGGCAAGCCTGAAATCTTCAGCGGAGCGCCCTCTGCCAGCAAGAGCCGCACGATGATCGCCGCCTTTTCGCGGGGGCTGACAGGGTGGCGGCGTGGGTTCCCAACCGAGGACAGGTAGCCGCCTTGGGCGGACAGGTGAGACAACATGGCCGGCGACATGCGCGAACGCCCCTTCGATTCTTCTGAATGCTGGGGGCAGATTGGCAGGGAACGGGTTAAGGCGCGGTGAACAGCCGCCGTTCAGGTGCCAAAGACCCGCGCAAAGATCGTGTCCACATGCTTGGTGTGATAGCCAAGGTCGAACTTGTCCTCGATCTCGGCCGGCGAAAGCGCAGCCGTCACTTCGGGGTCGGCGAGAAGCTCGGTCTTGAAATCCGCACCCTTTTCCCAGACTTTCATCGCGTTGCGCTGAACGAGGCGGTAGCTGTCCTCTCGGCTTACGCCGGCTTGCGTCAAAGCCAGCAGGACCCGCTGGCTCATCACCAGCCCGCGAAACTTGTTCATGTTCGCCAACATGTTCTCCGGGTAGATCACCAGCTTTTCGACCAGACCCGCCAGACGGTGCAACGCGAAATCCAGCGTGATCGTGGTGTCCGGCCCAATCGCCCGCTCGACCGAGGAATGGCTGATGTCCCGCTCATGCCACAGCGCCACGTTTTCCAGCGCCGGGATCACCGACATCCGCACCAGCCGCGCCAGACCCGTCAGGTTTTCCGACAGCACCGGATTGCGCTTGTGCGGCATGGCCGACGACCCCTTCTGCCCGGGGCTGAAGAATTCCTCCGCCTCCAGCACTTCGGTGCGCTGCATGTGGCGGATTTCGATGGCGACGTTTTCGATCGACGAGGCGACCACCCCAAGCGTCGCAAAATACATCGCGTGGCGGTCGCGCGGAATGACCTGAGTGCTGATCGGCTCGGGCTCCAGCCCCAGCATCTTGCAGACATGGACTTCCACGGCCGGATCGATATTGGCGAATGTGCCGACAGCCCCGGAAATCGCCCCGGTGGCAATTTCGGTTCTGGCATTCAGCAGCCGCTGCCGGTTGCGCGCCATTTCCGCATAGAACCGTGCAAAGGTCAGGCCCATGGTGGTCGGCTCTGCGTGAATACCGTGGCTGCGCCCGATGCGTACCGTGTCCTTGTGCTCGAATGCCCGCGCCTTCAGTGCTGCAAGAACGCGGTCCAAGCCCTTGATCAACAAGTCAGATGCCCGGACAAGTTGCAGGTTCAGCGTGGTGTCCAGAACGTCGGATGAGGTCATCCCCTGATGCACGAACCGCGCCGCGTCAGAGCCTACGATCTCCGCCAGATGGGTCAGGAAGGCGATGACGTCATGCTTGGTAACGGCCTCGATCTCGTCAATCCGCGCCACGTCGAATTCGGTATCCCTGGCCTTCCAGACCGCCTCGGCATTGGCCTTGGGGATGACACCAAGGGCCGCTTGCGCGTCGCAGGCATGGGCCTCGATCTCGAACCAGATGCGGAATTTGGCCTCCGGCGACCAGATGGCAACCATGTCGGGGCGGGAATAGCGCGGGATCATCACGAAGCCTTTCATGGACGGGGCAAGCGCGCCTGCCTTAGACTGGGCGCAAGGCCAAGACAAGGCTTGGCAAGGGCGCAAAGGAGGATCGCCATGGGGCAGGGTGTCGCGAAAGCCCTGGTTCTGGCACTGGTGACGCTGGCCGGGGTGCCAGCCATCGCGCAGGACTGGCGGCCCTTGCAGGGACCGCAGATCACCCAGACCCTTGAGCGCCACGTCTTGCGCTACCCCGATGGGTCCGAACAGGTCTTCAACTATGGCGGCTTGACCGAATACCGCATCGGCTGGCCCAACGAGGGTCGCTGGCGCATCCGCGGCGACCTTTATTGCGCGTTGTGGCCGCCGTCGGCAGAATGGCGTTGCCATCTGGTTGCGGCGAGTCCCGATGGGCGGTGGGTCAGGTTCACCGATGACGCAGGCCGCGCCGTCATCGCCGAGAGGCTGCAAGATTAGGAGACGATAATGAAGCTATCCGCTTGTGCCCTCGTGGCACTGCTCGCCGGTCCCGCTCTGGCCAAGGACACCCCGCTGGACGGCGCGGCCATCTTGGCTGCGTTGACGGACGTGGAGCTTGTTTATGAGGACGGTGCGACCCAGCTGTTTCGCGACGGCGGGGTCACGATCTATGACAACGGCCGTCAAAGCACCGGCCGCTGGGCGGTACGCGAGGACCGCTATTGCTCGTCTTGGCCGCCGTCCGAGACCTGGGCCTGCTATGTCGTCACGCAAAGTCCGGATGGTCAGACCATAGGCTTTGTGGCGGACGACGGCGGCACTACTTCGGGACATCGCGTTCCTTAAGGCGTCGGTGCTGGGCGATCAGCCGTTGGTCTGCCGATAGAACTCCCAGATATCCAGCGAACGGCCATCCGGCAGCATGCAATAGCCCTTCTGGCCCGCGGTGCTTTGTCGGATCACCAGCCGCCCGCCACGTTCGGTGCAGTTGACCCCTGCCGCATTCTCGATCATTGGCCGGGCCCGCTCAAACCGCGTCGGTCCGCAGGCGGTCAAAAGGCATATAACGGTCAACATCGCGGTGCGCAACATCGGCGAAATCCTCCTGTGACTGGGTGGTCGTCGCTTGACGGCGCCACGTTTTCAAACCTCCGTGGCATGAATATGGCACCCCCAAGCGGCGCTTTCATTGCCCCATGAGGGCCGCGTCAAAGGGATAGCTGGTCAGGTTTTCAAACCCGTCCTCGGTGATCAGGACCTGATCCTCTAGCTTGATCGAGAAATCGGCACCCTCTTCGGAAACCAGCGCCTCGACGCAGATGGCCATGCCGGGCTCCAGCACGGCATCAAAGGCCCCCTCGACCCAGCTGTCGCTGTAGCTGACCAGCGGCCATTCATCGCACAGGCCCACCCCGTGCATCTTGCAGGAGTATTTCTGCTTCCAGTACTTGGCATCCAGCTGGTGGCCCTTGTGGACCAGATCGTGGATGCTGACCCCGGGGCGCAACATGCTCATGTTTTCCCGGATATGATCCCGCGCATGATGCATGGCAGAGATCATCGCGTTGGTCGGCCGCCGGTCACCGATCCACCATGTCCGCGAGATGTCGATGCACATGCCATAGCAGCCGATCAGATCGGTATCAAAGGCCACGATCTCGTTCATCTGCACGATCCGCGGGCCGCATTCCTGAAACCATGGATTCGTGCGCCGCCCCGAGGCCAGCAGGCGGGTCTCGATCCATTCCCCGCCGCGCCGGATATTGCCGGCGTGAAGCTCCGCCCAGATGGCATTCTCGGACACGGTGCCATTCGGCACGTTGGTGCGCGTGAAAGCCTCCATCTCGGCGATGGCAGAGTTGCAGGCGTGATGGGCGCAGCGCATTGCCGCGATGTCATCGGGCCCCTTGATGGCGCGGACCCGCTCGGTCAGCTCCTCGCCTTCCATCACCTCGATGCCAATGGCCTCCAGCGCGCGCAGTCCGTGAATCTGGATCTTGTCGACGGCCAGCCGGCGGTTCCCGCCGCCATGGGCGCGCAGCACCTCGTCGACCTGTCCGGCAAAACTGTGGGCACTGGCCTCAGAGCTGTCGCCCGAGACCATGTAAAAGAACGACGCACCCGAGCGCAATTCCTTTACCAGCGGGTTGAAGGTGACGAGGAACGGCGAATTCTTGTACTCCCAAACCACCATGTGACCATCTGCACAGACCAGACAGGCCCTGAACGGGTTGTGGGTGTTCCACAGCTGCATGTTGGTGGTGTCGGTGGCATAGCGGATGTTCAGCGGGTCAAACATCAGGATGCCGGCATAGTCCCGTGCCACGACACCGTCGACCAGTCGACGCCAGCGGAATTCCCGCATCCGCTCCAGATCGGGCGGGGTCAGCCCTGCCGCCTGCCATTCGCTGAATGCCAGCTGGGTCGGCCCGATCTCGATGCGGTCGTTGTCATTGGGACTGCCGTCGGCAAGCCGTGCGCCGCGGTTGGGATCAATCTTGCGGGTTGCAGAAAAGGGCTGGGTCATGTGGACCTCCATAGACCCCGATGATTTTCCGATGGTTTCGCCTCTGGCTTTGCCAGCAGCGACGGGGCATGTCGAAAATGGCTGCAATCTTGTGGCGGGTGGGGAGATGTGCGATTTGGCTGCGACCCCCTGCACACCGGACACCCCCATGACCCCGATCCTGCAATCTCGTCTGCCGCTGGCTCCCTGGATGGATGCAAGAACGGCGCGCCTTCCCGGCGTCATGCCGGTTCAGGAGACCACATGGCTGCAACTCGACGATGCCTTCGACGGGCAAATGGCTTTGCGGGATCGGCTCATCGCCGAAAAAGCCGATGTCGTTCTGGGCCAGTTGCCCAGCGGTTTGCCCGCCGCCGAAGAGCTTTTCGACGTGATCCTGTCGCAGCTGTCGTCGGCCGCGGGTTACCATGTCGCGGCAGACAGCGTGACCCGTCCGGATGGCATGACCGTCCCATTGGACCGCAGCCGGCCGCTTGCGACACTGGGGCGTCTCGTGCAGGAAGACCTCTGCCTGATGGAGAAACAGGGCGACCAGCATGTCCTGACCGGGGCGTGCCTGTGTTTTCCGTCCAGCTGGGCGCTGTCTGAAAAGCTCGGCCGCCCCCTGACCGGCATCCACCGCACCGTCGCCGTCTATGAGGACGACCTCGCCCGCCGGGTGCAGCGCATGTTCGACGTGATCCGACCCGACCAGCCGCTGTGGCGGATGAACGCCCTTGTCTATGTCAACCCGGATCTGCATCAGCCCGGTTTCGAGGGCGCGCCGCGCGTTGACCGGCGTTCTGGCCAGTATCTGCGCGCCGAACGGCAGACCTTCGTCAGGCTGCCGCGCACCGGGGCAGTGCTCTTTGCCATCCACACCTATGTCGTGCGGCTGGACAGCCTGACCCCGGCCGAGCGTCTTGGTCTGGACGCCGCGCGACTTTAGCTCAGACCCTTTGCCATGGCCGCAACCGTCTCACCCACCGGCGAATGCGCGAGGGCAAAGAGCGTGCCCGCCACCGCCATCAGGCGCGACGACAACCGCATGTCCTCACCCTTCAGCAGCGAATAGGTCATCACCGCAGCCCCCAGCGGCGCCCAGACCACGATCAGCGTCGCGTTCATGCAATGGGCCGCAAGCCTCATCTGCGTCGAATAGACCACGCTGCCGTCTTCCACGCTCTTGACCGCGGTTTCAGGCTCGGACGCCGGATAAAGGGCAGCCCGCAACCGGGTCAGCTCGACACTCTTTTCTTGCGGCAGATCTGGCCGGTCATTGGCGACCGCTTCAAACTCGGGAACCAAGGCGCGTTCGCTCATGCCGAGCGGAACAAGGATCAGTCGCTGAGGGGTCTCGGGCGCTTCGGCCAGTTCGACAGGGGTCAACCTGGCGTCATCCTCGGCGGCAATCGCGGCAGGATCCATGGCCAGTCGCGACAATTCCGGCGTGCCGATCGAGCGGGGATGCGGCACCTTGTAGCGCAGCCCGGCCATATGCAGATCAGCGCGCGACAGGGTGTCCAGAATGCTGTCGATCGGGGGCAGGTTGGCGCTGCCCGCGCCGGGCAGCGTATCCAGCAGTTCGCCCAGATAAGCTGCGTCAACCGGACGGCCAACCTGACTCCAAAGCACACTGTCAGCCGGAAACCGGCTTTGGATGCGCTCAACCAGCCGGCTGCACATCACCTCATACTTGGGCCTGCCCGACTTCTTGCTTGCGGTACCGCCCGGCCCCACCGAAATCGTCAGACAACCGGTCACCTGAGCCGTGCCCGCCTCACACCACGAAAGCAGGATGCGGGTTTGCGGGACTTCAAAGGTGACAAAGTCATCGCAATCCCATGTGATCTCGATTTCAATGCCGCGCAGGCGCCGCAGCACCGCTTCAAGGTCCGACACGATCCGTGCGAAATCGAATGTCTGGGCGTCGGGGTATAGAAGTTGTGCGATCGTACTAAGATCTGAGGATAGCATGTTGTTTCTCCTTCTTAGACAGCCTCAAAGATGGAGTGCGATTGTGATCGTAACTGGAAACAACTAAGGTATTTACAAGAAATTAGCCGTTTCGGTCGCTTTATTTCCGCCACAAATACAGTAGGGTCGTTCTCCCTGTATTGGTGCCGATGGGTGAACGATCAGGACCAGTCCGTCAGGTCCCCACCGTCCAGATGGAACATGATTGCCTTGATTGCCCCGGCTGGAATCGCAAACACCAGCAGGATACCCAGCAAGCTTTGGCACGACAGCTGCCAGACCAGGTGTTTCAGTCTGGCCAACAGTCCCGAACCCGTATCCTCCTCCCGCACGACCGGCCGTTCCGTTGCCGGTCGAATGATCGTCGCGGGGATCTGGTCAAGCCCGGCATAATGCGGGGCGGTGCTGATCGCGCTGCGGATTGCGTGCAACGTGGGTTCGCTGTCAGGCATTGACGGGCGCGGCGCCGGGATGTCGGCTGCTGATGTGGGCAAGGGGAGAACTTGGCGACGTCCAACGCCCAAACGGGCCGGCTCCGCGCCTTCAGCCTCGACGGGCGCAAGAAGCATACGTGCGCCCGCAAACATCGCGGCCAGTCCGGTCACAAGACGCCCCACCGTCTGATGCGACGGCACCACACGCTGCGCCCGGCCCGCCCAGTCCAGATTGGCCCGCAGTTCGCCATTGGCCACCCTCAGCCCCAAGCGCGTCAGCCGCTCCTCTGCATCCAGAATTTCCGGGGCCAGCCCGCGCTTGGCCATGCCAAGAGCGACCACGACATAGGCCTTGAGGTTGAAATTCGGACGCTGATGGCCTTCGACCCAGATCTTGGGACGCTGTGCACCCTGGGGTGCATCAGAGAATTGAAAGCGCTTGCTGCGTTCAGGCATTGTCATCAAAGTCTCCGTCAAATTGAGGCCAGTATCGTCGCAATCGGGGCGGCGGGGCGTCAACTTCGCGGCAATTGCGGGGCAAGCTTCCTCAAGGCGCGCGATCGGCGAGAGTATGCCGAGATTGACAGGACCGTTCCGCAGGGCCTAGCCTCAGGGGCACTAGCGAAGGCTAGAGGAGAGAGCGGCATGACAAGACGCGGATTGGCGTTGGCTCTGCTTGTGGTCGGGATTGCCGTGGCCGTACCGGCGGCTTCCGACAAGGTCACCCAGCGTCTTGTCAGCGCGGACGAAGCCCCAAGGTGGCGTGCCGTCGGATCGTTGCGCGTCTTCGGCAAGCGGTCTTGCACAGCTGTTTTGATCTCGGATGTCGAGGCGATCACGGCGGCGCACTGCGTCGTGGACCGTGCCACGGGCAAGCGGGTCTTTCCGGCGTCTTTTATCCTGGTCCTTGGCCAGCGCGCAGAGGGCTTTGCCGCCGTGCGCAAGGTCACGGCAGTGGCGTTTCTGCCGGGCTTTGTTTCGCCCGAACCGATCATCGACCTTTACGGCCTTTCCACGGATCTGGCACTTCTGGAACTGGACATGCCGGTCGGGGCAGATGAAGCAACGCCCCTTGTTGTCGCCAGTTGGCCCGATCCCATCGGCGCCTTTGTCGACATCATCGGGTATGAGCGTGACGGCCCCGCTTCCGCCACGATCCGCGAGGGTTGCATGGCCATCAAGACAGGCGACGGCGTTACCGTGGTGACCTGTGACGTGATCACCGGTCTGTCCGGCTCGCCCGTTCTGCTGCAGCAAGACCCGGCCGATCCGCCCCAGCTGGTCGCCAGCGTTTCTTCGCGCGGACAGGGAGAGGCCTATGTCGTGGCCATCGCTCCCCGTCTGGCGGAATTGCGTGACCTGATCGCGCGTCAGGGACAGGGGGGCTAGACGAGAGGGCCGGCCGGGCAGAACCCGGACCTTCCGCGACCGGCGGGGCGTGCGCCCGGCGGAAGAGGCAAGGAAAGGGGCAGGGATCACATGGCGAACCGCATGATGCACGGGATCATGGGACTGGCGGTTGCGCTGATCGGCCTTGCCGCGCCCGCCCAGTGCCAGTCGCCCGCCCCGACGCAGGCCCCGACGCAGGCCACGGACCAGCGCATGATCACCGACGACGAGGCACCGCTCTGGCGCGCCGTGGGTCGGCTGAACATCGCCGGCAACCGCGCCTGCACCGGCACTCTGATCAGCCCGGACGAAGTGATCACCGCCGCCCATTGCCTCTTTCACCCCGTCACCCGCCACCGTGCCGGTCCGGGCGATATCCGCTTTGTCGCGGGTTTCCGCCGCGACAGCTATGCCGCGCTGGTCAGGGTGTCCGCGGTGGCGATCCTGCCGGGCTATGTCTATGTCGGGATCGAGGCCGATCTGCCGTCGATCCCCCATGACATGGCCCTGCTCAAGCTTGACCGGGCTGTCACTGCGGCCGAGGCGACGCCGCTGACCGTGGTGGACTGGCCCGCAGGGGCCCTCGGCGTTGATATCGTCGGCTACGGCCGCGACCGCCCCCTGATGGCCTCGATCCGCACGGGTTGCCCCTTCCTTTCCGACGAACTGGGGGCCAAGCTGATGGGCTGCGACGTGGTTCCCGGACTGTCCGGCGCGCCTGCCGTGATCAGCGGCGGCCACGACCTTGTGGCGCTGGTCTCGACCAGCGTCGGCACCCGGGTTAAGGGCAGGGAAGTCCTCATCCTCCCCGTCGCCCCCCGCCTCGCGATCCTGCGCGCGATCCTTTCCCCCTGAACCAGACACCTCCCCCTGAACCAGACACCGATTCGGTCCGGTCCGGCACAGATCGGTTGAAATCCGGTGAACGGACGTTAACAGAGTCCTGCAATCTGGTTAATTTTTCCGGTGTCCGCGCGTGGGACATCCCCCGAAATGCAACCGCCCCCGACCCGCATCCGGGCCGGGGGCGACTGGGTCTGGCAGGGCGGGGGTCACCCCGCCGCCGTCTCAGCAGGAGTAGTACATCTGGTATTCCACCGGATGCGGCGTGTGTTCATAGGCGTAAACCTCTTCCCACTTCAGCGCCATGTAGCTTTCCAGCATGTCACGGGTGAACACACCCCCGGCCAGCAGGAAGTCCATGTCCTTGCCCAGCTCTTCCAGCGCTTCACGCAAGCTGCCGCAAACCGTCGGAATCGAAGCCAGCTCTTCGGGCGGCAGATCATAAAGATCCTTGTCAGACGCCGGACCCGGATCGATCTTGTTCTTGATCCCGTCCAGACCGGCCATCACCAGGGCGGCAAAGGCCAGGTAGGGGTTCGCCGACGGATCGGGGAAACGGGCCTCGACGCGCTTGGCTTTCGGCGATTCAGTCCACGGAATACGAACGCAGCCCGACCGGTTACGAGCCGAATAGGCGCGCAGCACCGGCGCCTCAAAGCCCGGGATCAGCCGCTTGTAGCGGTTGGTGCCCGGGGTGGTCAGCGCATTCAGCGCCTTGGCATGCGTCTGGATGCCGCCAATGAAGTACAGCGCTTCCTGACTCAGGTCGGCATACTTGTCGCCCGCGAACAGCGGCTTGCCGCCCTTCCAGATCGACATGTTGACATGCATCCCCGACCCGTTGTCGCCCTTCATGGGCTTGGGCATGAAGGTCACGGTCTTGCCATAGGCGGCCGCGACGTTGTGGATGACATACTTGTACTTCTGGATGTTGTCGGCCTGCTCGACCAGACCGCCAAAGATCATCCCCAACTCGTGCTGGCAAGTCGCCACCTCGTGGTGATGCTTGTCGACCTTGATGCCCATCCGCTTCATCGTGGACAGCATCTCGCCGCGCAGATCCTGCGCCTCGTCGATCGGGTTCACCGGGAAATAGCCGCCCTTGTGGCCCGCGCGATGGGCCAGGTTGCCGCCCTCATAGGAGGCATCCGTGTTCCACGCCGCCGCTTCCGCGTCGATCTCATAGGCCACCTTGCGCGGCGTCACGGTGTAACGGACGTCGTCGAAAATGAAGAACTCTGCTTCCGGGCCAAAGTAGGCCGTATCACCGACGCCCGACGACTTGAGGTACGCCTCCGCCTTCAGCGCCACGCCGCGCGGGCAACGGTCATAGGTCTCACCCGTGTCCGGCTCGACCACGTCGCAATGCACGCACAGCGTCTTTTCGGCATAGAACGGGTCCATATAGACCGAGGTCGCATCCGGCATCAGCTTCATGTCCGACTGATCGATCGACTTCCAGCCAGCAATGGAGGAGCCGTCGAACATGAAGCCTTCTTCAAAGAAGTCCTCATCCACAAGGTCAGACACCAGCGTCACATGCTGCAGCTTGCCCTTGGGGTCGGTAAAGCGGATGTCGACGTATTCGACGTCCTCGTCCTTGATCAGTTTCAGAGCTTTCGCAACTGCGCTCATCATGCTGCCTTTCGATTGGGGTTTAGGTTGGGGTTTTTGAGGCCCGGTGTTCAGAAAAACTCAAATCGCGTCGTCACCAGATTCGCCCGTGCGGATACGGATGGCCTGTTCGACGTTGCTGACGAAGATCTTGCCGTCGCCGATCTTGTCGGTGCGGGCGGCCGAGATGATGGCGGCGATGGCGGCGTCAACCATGTCGTCGGTCAGCACAACCTCGATCTTCACCTTGGGCAGGAAATCCACGACATATTCCGCACCCCGGTACAATTCAGTGTGACCCTTCTGCCGGCCAAAGCCCTTGACCTCGGTCACGCTCAGGCCCTGAATGCCAGCCTCTTGCAGCGCCTCTTTGACCTCATCCAGCTTGAACGGCTTGATGATCGCCTCGATCTTCTTCATGGGCCGACTCCCCCGCAGAATTTGACGTCTTGCGACCTCTGATCACTTCCATAAGACAGGGACAATTGACTAGGCTGGCGTTGCGTCAGTCTGGCGCAGGATTTTGCTGTGTGTGCCTGAAATTTGGTCATACCGCCGAATATTTACGCAGCTTGCGAACGAAAGAGCCGCCCAAATGACCGAACTCCTCACCGCCGCCCAAATGCGCGCCATCGAACAGGCTGCCATCGCCTCCGGTGAAGTCACGGGTCTGGAACTGATGGAGCGCGCAGGGCGCGGCGTGGTCGAAGCCATCTTCGAGGAATGGCCCGCCCTCCGTGCCACCTCCCACCGGGCCGTCGTCCTCTGCGGCCCCGGCAACAACGGCGGCGACGGGTTTGTCGTGGCGCGACTGTTGAAGGAATGGGGCTGGGAGGTGGAGGTGTTTCTGTATGGCTCGCCCGAAGCGATGCCGCCGGATGCGCGGGCGAATTATGAGCGATGGGCGGCGATGGGGGAGGTGAAGGGGCTTCCCCCAAAGTTCGAGGCGTCACTGACTTCGTCGGATGTTGTGGTAGATGCCCTGTTTGGCACTGGCTTAACTCGCCCCGCGTCCGATCTCGGACTGACCTTCCTTGATATGGGTGAAGATCGTCAGTCACTCTGGCCGGGACGCCGACAGGGCAAGGCCTATGTCTCCATAGATATTCCCAGCGGACTTTGCGCCGATAGTGGGCGGTCCTTGAAGAATGCGGACTTCCAAGGAATGCCGTTTCGGCCAGCGGCCCCGGCAGCACATGCGGATTTGACGGTGACTTTTCATGCCCTGAAACTTGGGCACATGCTGGCGGACGGACCGGACAGATGTGGTCGGATATCGGTGTGCGACATCGGCCTGAACAAACAGATTGGCTATGTCCAGTTGGTCGGCCCAGTGACGCGCAACGACGTTTACAAGCGTTTTGGTCACAAATTCTCCCACGGCCACGCCCTCATCCTCTCCGGCCCGCCCGGCCACGGCGGCGCGGCCCGCATGACCGCACGCGGTGCCCTCCGCATCGGCGCGGGCCTCGTGACCGTCACTTGCCCGCCCGAGGCCCTGCCAGAAAACGCCGGTCGACTGGATGCGATCATGCTGAAAACCGTGGCGGATGGGGCAGGGCTGGCCGAGGTGTTGGCAGATGCGCGGATCAATGCGCTGTGCGTCGGTCCGGGCTTGGGATTGGATGCGCGGGCGGTAGATTTGGTCAAAGCGGTTCTCGTAGGGCGGGGTTCACCCCGCCGCGCCCTTGTCCTTGACGCCGACGCCCTGACCCTGATTGCCCGCGACCCCGCCTTGTTCGCCCTGCTGCACGAAAACTGCGTCCTCACCCCCCATCACGGCGAATTCACTCGCCTGTTCCCCGACATCGCCGCCAAACTCGACGCCCCCGCAACCACCGGCCCCGCCTATTCCAAGGTCGATGCCACCCGCGACGCCGCCGCCCGCGCCGGTTGCACCGTGCTTTACAAAGGCCCCGACACCGTCATCGCCAGCCCCGACGGCACCTGCGCCATCAACTCCGCCGCCTATGACCGCGCCGCCCCCTGGCTCGCCACCGCAGGCTCCGGCGACGTGCTGGCCGGCTTCATCACCGGCCTTCTGGCCCGCGGCTTCCCACCCCAACAAGCCACTGAGGCCGCCGCATGGCTCCACGTCGAATGTGCCCGCTCCTTCGGCCCCGGCCTCATCGCCGAGGACCTGCCCGAAGAACTTCCCAAAGTCTTCCGCGCCCTCGGCCTGTAGGTCGGGGTTCGGGCGTGATTTTCGCGTTTGCGAAATTCACGCGACCCGACTCCCCCCAAGGCACAAACCTCTGAAGAAACCGTCACCAAAAGTTAACGCTTCCCTGATTTTCCGTTAATTTTCAAAACGTCCAGATCTGGACGCTTCAGCGGTCCAGCCGCCCCATCCGCCCGCCCCGCCGTTTCGAAAGCTTCGGCGCCCGCGCGGGCAGGTCGGCCATGATCGCCCGGCGTTCCTCGGAACTCATCCGCGACCAGGTCGCAATCTCCTCGATCGACCGCAGGCACCCCACACACAGCCGCTCCTCCGGGTGGATCACGCAGATCTTCACGCAGGGGCTGTCCACCTCTGACCTTGCCCAGATTTCCTCGTTCATGACCCCGCCCTCGCCAGATACCCCATCCGGTCCAGCGCACCTTGCAGGATATATCCCGCCGCGACCTGATCGATCACCTGCGCCCGCTTGGCCCGCGAGGCATCGCCCTCCAGCAGCGCCCGCTCCGCCGCCACGGTCGACAGCCGCTCGTCCCAGTAGGTGATTGGCAGATCCGTCAACTTTACCAGATTGCGCGCAAAGGCGCGGGTCGACTGCACCCTCGGCCCCTCCGAACCATCCATGTTGAGCGGCAAGCCCAACACAATCCCGACAATTCCGCGTTCTTTTACCAACTCAAACAACCGGCCGGCATCCGCGGTGAACTTCACCCGCCTGATCACCAGCACCGGAGTGGCCACCTGACGCCGCAGGTCCGAAACCGCAAAGCCGATCGTCTTGTCTCCCAGATCCAGTCCGCATACGGACCGGTTGGGCGGCAGGGCAGCGAGGAAGTCGGCAATGGGTTCCACAATCATGGTGCAACTCCAGCCTCGACTGCCGCTGCCTTGAGGGCCGCAAGCTCGCCCGGCTGGCCGGCAAAGACCTCTTGCGCCTTGGCATAGATTACCTTGGCGCGGACCCTGTCCATCAACACGCCGAGAGACGTGATCAACTTGGCCCATTCTTCGACTGTACCGCCGTCGGCCATGAGCCGTTCCTCGAGCCCGGCCACCTTGGACTTGATCATCGCCTTGCGATCAGTGGCGCTCAACTCTGATGCGGCTGCAATCTCCGCAGCGTCGGGCCCGGCATCCGGCAGACTGTAATTGACCCCAGAGGCAGCAGCGACTTCCACAATCAGCGACGAGATTGGCTTGACCCACGGAGCTGTATTGGGACCTTCGCGCATCAGTGGCTCCCACAGCGAAAAAGCCCGGTCCGGTCGGCCGATTTCGGCGAACATCAAACCTGAATAATAGCGCGCCCACCCATTGCCGGGGTCAAGCTTCAGGCATTGGACCAGTACCTTTTCGGCCTCGGGCGTCACCATACCACCTGCCGCGGCTACCATTAGTTGCGCCAAGGTGGCCAGGTCTTCTGCCGTAGCTTCTGCACGTTTCAGCCTTACCACCACGCCTTGAGCTTTGCGAGCCGCGACGAAATTCCCGACCGCAGCTTCGTTCTGGGCCAGAAGTGAGTGTCCAAGCAGATCATCCGGCCGCGTGGCCACCGCATCACGCAACTTGTCGATCATGGCCGAAAGCTCGGGGTCGATATCTGTTGGCTGGGAAAAAGGTGGTTGAGCCGCCTCGGCCTGATCTTGCGACAGGCGGCTGTTGTAAGCATCGTCCGCCGCTGCAAGCCTGGTCGAAAGCGGCAGATCGCCGAAGCCCGGCAAGCCTAGCTTTCCATAGATCGCGATGCCGGCCCCCAGACACAGAACGAGCGCGCCGACGCCTATCCAAAGGGTGCTACCTTGATGGGGTAAGACCTCGGCCCCCTTGGGACGGTCAACATCCAGCATCCGGCGATGGATTTCGAGGCGCAACCGCTCTGCCTCGGAGGCAGCCAAGACCCCGCGATTCTGGTCACGCACCACCTCGGCCAACTGATCGCGGTAGACCGCAAGGTCCGCAGTTGCATCCATGATAAAAGGAGCCTTCCGCGCGTGACGGAATGCTTCAAAAAGCAACAAGGCCACCATCAGGACCATCGCTCCTGCGGAAATCCACAAACCGACCATACAATCTGCCTACCCTAGCGCCCCGCAGGGCTTGACCTGATGTAGCCATTTCACAGCTTCGGCAAAAGGGTGCACGTGTCACAAGTTGGCTACTGGCGGCACCCATGTCGCAATTTTCCCGATTGTGCCGCTGGAGGCGGCGGTTGTGTCGGTCAGGACTGCCATCTAAGACACAAGTGACTTAACCCGCGGAAGGGTGCCCTATGAAACGCTATTCGGTCTTTGCTTTGGCGCGCGAGGCGCTCAACTTTCACTTGGGTTGGGAGAAAGCGTGGAGATCGCCCGAGCCCAAAGCCGCATATGACGCCATCATTGTTGGCGCGGGCGGGCACGGTTTGGCCACGGCATATTACTTGGGCAAAAACCACGGGATAACCAATGTAGCGATTCTTGAGAAGGGATGGCTGGGTGGTGGCAACACAGGCCGCAACACCACGATCATCCGGTCGAATTACCTGCAGGACCCGTCAGCCGCGATATACGAGAAGGCTCGATCGCTTTATGAAACGATGAGCCAAGATCTGAACTTCAACATGATGTTCAGTCCGCGTGGCGTTATGATGCTCGCCCAGACCCATCATGAGGTGCGCGGCTACCTGCGCACCGCCCATGCGAATGCGCTGCAAGGTGTGGTAACGGAGTTTATTTCTCCGGCGCGTGTCAAAGAGTTGTGTCCGATCATGAACATCGACGGGCCGCGCTATCCGGTACTTGGGGCGTTATGGCAACCGCGCGGCGGGACTGGCCGGCACGACGCCGTGGCCTGGGGGTATGCTCGGGCGTGCTCGGCTATGGGGATGGATATCATCCAGCAATGCGAGGTGACGGGTGTCCGGTCTGAAGGCGGGCTGGTGACTGGAGTAGAAACGTCAAAAGGAAAAATCGGCTGCAAGAAGATGGGCATAGTAGTGGCGGGTCATTCGGGGCAAGTGGCCGATATGGCCGGATTCCGGTTGCCGATTGAAGCAGTGGCTTTACAGGCCCTTGTGTCTGAGCCCATCAAGCCTTGCATGGATGTCGTCGTAATGGCCAATACCGTGCACGGCTATATGAGCCAATCCGACAAAGGAGAAATGGTCATCGGCGGCGGCACGGACGGGTTCAATAATTACACTCAGCGCGGATCGTTCCATCACATCGAAGAGACGTTACGTGCGCTGATTGAAACCTTCCCGATGATCTCGCGGCTGAAAATGCTGCGGCAGTGGGGAGGGATCGTCGATATGACGGGTGACCGTTCTCCGATTATTTCAAAGACGCCGCTTGGCAACTGTTTCATCAACTGCGGCTGGGGCACTGGGGGGTTCAAGGCCATTCCTGGGTCGGGGTGGGCGATGGCAGAGCTTATGGCAAAGGGCGAACCCGGACCGTTGGCGGCCGAGTTCAACATGTGGCGGTTCAAACAGGGCCGTTTCATCGACGAATCTGTTGCAGCCGGAGTGGCACATTGATGAGGAACCAAATCGCCGTGCCGGAAGTTGTCTTTCAGTTGATCAACAAACTGGAGATGCATATATGGCTGATGACAGCAGCGGAACGAACTCGACACTCGCCTTTATCGTGGGCGGCCTTGTCGTCGCGGTTGGCGTCCTTGTTTTTTTCCTTTACGGCCCTGAAGCCGACAACAAGGATCTCAATATCAAGATCGACTTGCCGGAAGTCACGGCCCCGGCTCCAAAGACCGGCGGCTAGGCCATCTTTGTACTTGGCGACTCAATGCGGGTGCTCTTCAGTGCCCGCATTTTCGCGTGCTGGAGGTGCTGCATGTTGATCCTTGAATGTCCCTATTGCGGGGTCAATGCCGAAGAAACCGAGCTTTCCCCCGGTTATGAGGCCCATCTGAGACGTTACGGGCCCGGGTCAACGGACGAGGATTTCGAGGCTTATATGTTTGCGCGCAAGAATCCAAAAGGAGTTCATTTCGAACGCTGGCGACATGCTTACGGGTGCGGAAAGTGGTTTTTGGCTGCACGAGACACCACGACGCTCGAGGTGTTCGGGACCTATTCTGCCCAGAGTTCCGGGCCTCCGGCCAAGTTGATGGCGAAGATCAAGTCGAAGCGGCCCGACTGGAAGGGGTTTTAGATGAGCACCCGTTTGTCAAAGGGCGGGCGGTTGATTGACCGCCAAAAGGCAGTGGAATTTTCTTTCAACGGCAAGACCATGTATGGGTTTGCAGGGGATACCCTTGCTTCGGCCTTGCTTGCGAATGATCAGATGCTTGTGGGGCGGTCGTTCAAATATCATCGACCTCGCGGGATCGTGGCCAGCGGCGCAGAGGAGCCGAATGCCTTGTTCAACATGGGTTCGGGTGGCCGATTTGAGCCAAACCAAAGGGCCACGACAACGGAGCTTTTCGCCGGATTGCAGGTGGCAAGCCAGAACCATTGGCCTAGCCTGGAGTTCGATGTCGGTGCCGTCAACAACTGGCTGGCGAGGTTCCTGCCGGGCGGGTTTTATTATAAGACCTTCATGTACCCGCGAGCAGCATGGAAACATGTCTTTGAGCCCATTATCCGCCGGTCTGCGGGTCTGGGTCGTGCTCCCGAAGGCTATGATGCGGACCGATATGAACATGCGTATGGCTTCTGCGATGTTTTGGTCGCGGGAGGCGGTCTCGCAGGGTTGGAAGCGGCAATGGAAGCGGGGCAATCGGGCAAACGGGTCATTATTATGGAACAGACTGCCCATTTGGGCGGACGCGACGCGGCCGGGGATTTAGTGAAGTCCATCACGCAAGCTCTTGGGAAGCTGGATAATGTCCAGATGAACTTGCGTTGCACGGTTGCGGGGGTCTACGACCATGGTTATGTGCTGGTCGACGAAAAGGTTGCTGATCACACGCCGGGCGACGGTAGGCCTAAACATCGGCTTTGGCGCATACGGGCCGGCCAGATCGTGTCCGCAACCGGCGCAATCGAACGGCCGCTATCTTTTGCAGGCAACGACATTCCTGGTGTCATGCTGGCCTCGGCGGTAAGGGACTACGTGTTGGATTACGCCGTCAGCCCAGGCGATCGGACGGTAGTGGTTACCAACAATGACGACGCGTATCGCACAGCGTTTGCGTTGAAGGATGCGGGACTGGCAGTGCCGTGCATCGTGGACGCGCGGGCTGAAGTATCCGGTGATCTGGCTGCCAAAGCACGTTCCATGGGTATCCGGATCGAAGTAGGCACGGGCATAGCCAAGGTCCAAGGCGGCAAGCGCGTGACGGGGGTTTCGCTCTGCCTCCAAGCGGGAGAAGGCGCTATTTTGGAGGAGATCGCCTGCGAGGCAGTGGCCATGTCGGGCGGTTGGTCGCCGGTGGTACATCTGTGGAGCCATTGCGGAGGCAAATTGATCTGGGACGACGCTCAGGGTCATTTCCGACCGGATCCCAAACGCCCGCCAACTGGACACAGCGGGGCGGCAATGGTGCACTGTGTAGGGTCGGCCAATGGTGATCACCTGCCCGCCGTGGAGCCTGTTTGGATCATGCCCCAAGGCGCGGGTGTCGCGTTAAAGTCCAAAATGTGGTTGGACTATCAGAACGATGTCAAGGTGTCCGACGTCCAGCTCGCGGCTCGGGAAGGCTATGAGAGTGTGGAGCACACTAAGCGGTACACGACTCTTGGAATGGCCACAGATCAAGGAAAGTTGTCCAACATCAATGGACTGGCCGTTCTGGCCGGAGCGCTAAACACTCCGATCCCCCAAATTGGGACAACTACATTCCGTCCACCTTATACGCCAGTGACCTTTGGCTCGTTAGCGGGAGAAAGCCGTGGAGAGATATTCCAACCACTGCGGCGCACACCGATCCATGCATGGCACGAAACGAATGGCGCCTATTTCGAACCTGTGGGTCTGTGGCGTCGCCCGTATTGCTTTCCTCAGGCGGGTGAAAGCCATGACCAGGCAATTGAGAGAGAAATCAACAATACACGTAGTAATGTGGGTCTGCTGGATGCTTCGACGCTGGGTAAGTTGATCGTCAGAGGGCCAGATGCCGGGAAGTTCCTCGATATGCTCTATACGGGCGTCATGAGCACTTTGCCTGTGGGCAGATGCCGTTACGGCCTCATGTGCAATGAAAACGGTTTCCTCTCGGACGACGGAGTCGTTGTCCGATTGGACGAGGACACTTGGCTCTGTCACACCACGACAGGCGGGGCGGATCGGATCCATGCTCATATGGAAGACTGGTTGCAATGCGAATGGTGGGACTGGCAGGTTTACACCGCCAATGTAACCGAAGAATACGCGCAGGTGGCCGTCGCCGGACCGAAAGCGCGCGCTCTTCTGGAGAAACTTGGTGGATTGGATGTTTCGGGAAATGCCTTGCCATTCATGACGTTTGCGACCGGCTTGCTTGGCAACTTGTCAGTGCGAATCTATCGGATCAGCTTCTCTGGGGAACTTAGCTATGAAGTAGCAGTCCCGGCCTCTTTCGGGCAGGAACTGTGGGACACTCTGCTGGACGCAGGGGCCGAATTGGGGGTGATGCCGTACGGAACTGAGGCCATGCACGTGATGCGGGCGGAAAAGGGTTTTGTCATGATCGGAGACGAGACGGACGGGACCGTCATACCGCAAGATCTTAACCTCGATTGGGCGATTTCGAAGAAGAAGACCGATTATCTGGGCAAAAGGGGACAAGAGCGCAATTTTCTGGCGCGGCCCGACCGATGGAAACTGGCTGGATTCGAAACGTTGGACGGATCGGTCATTCCGGACGGCGCATACATTGTTGCACCGGGCCACAATGCAAACGGGCAACGGAACACCCAGGGCCGTGTTACCTCGACCTATCGCAGCCCGACCTTGAAGCGCGGGATCGCCATGGGGCTTATAACCGGTGGAATGGATCGCATGGGAGATGTGGTTGAATTCAACACGGTTGCCGGGGGAACCGTGAAGGCGAAGGTGGTTGATCCGGTGTTCTACGACAAGCAAGGAGCCAAGCAGAATGTCTGATCCGGTCAGCGCCCTTGGGGCGGCTTCTTTCGACGGGTTCGCGGCGGTTCGCGAGATCGGTCCTTTGGGGATGATCAGCCTTCGGGCCAAGCCTGATGTGTCCGGACTGGACAAGGCGATCCGGTCGGTCACGGGAACGGCAGTTCCTGCGCTGCGGCGGATTGAGGCGGCGGGGGATAGCGCGGTGGGATGGATGAGCCCGGATGAATACCTGCTGATCATGCCCTATGCCGACACGGCCACGGCAATGGCCAAGTTGGCCGAGGGGCTGAAGGGGCAGCATTATCTGGCTGCAGTGGTATCGGATGCGAGGGCGGTGTTTCGGATCGAGGGGAAGAAGGCAGATCAGGTGATCCGCAAGTTGTGCCCCGTCGACATGGACTCCCTGGCCGTGGGCGAGTTGCGCCGGACGCGAGCTGCTCAGGTGGCGGCTGCTTTCTGGCGGCAGGGGGATGGATTCACCTTGATCTGCTTCAGGTCGGTTGCAGTCTATGTGATGGGGATTCTGAGCCATTCGGCCATGCCCGGATCGGAGCTGAATTGACGTGTCCACGTGTGGACACTTTTTGAAATGGTTAGATATCAAATACTTGGTGATTTCAGGTAGGGATAAATTAACCAATTTCCAGACGACCGCCAAGCTTTACCTGGTCAACGGATAGGCATGACAAATGCGGGTCATAACCTGCAACAGGAAACCGTAAAATGCGGGTTGATCAGGGGCGCATTCTCGCGGATGATCAAGAATGGATTTGCCATGGCCCTTTTTCGTGCCCACGGCGTTTCGCCGGTTTCTAGGAGCCCCTGAATTCCCGGGATCGAATGTGCCGATCGAGTGCCGCTTGGCGTGGGCCAGCCGCTGGAGCAAGCGCAATCCTTGTTGACGAGGAAGAGGCACCACAGAATTGAAGGATCCGCTATGGTTTTTGCACGCCCGTGGGTTCAGGCATGGGCAAAAAGTCAGAGCATGTGGATGAGTTGCCTGACACTACCGTAGTCATGATGGAGTGGGAAGGAAGAGGAAACAACATGCGAAACTTCATAGGGATATTTATCGGAATTACCATTTCCTTGAGCGGACAAGCAATCGCCGACGTCCAAAAATGTGTTATGCGGACGGGGCAGAACCAAAATGGGTCGATCGCGCCGGAAATCATCCTGATTTACGATGAAGCTGCAAAGTCGATGCAGGTTTACGATGGCATCATTGCCCATTTTAACAAGGAACAGCCGGTCGTCGCCAAGATCTCCAGTCAAAGGGCGAACAACATCAGCTTCGGCTGGTCGGTTCAGATGGTCAACTCTCAAGGTCAGCGCGCCAAGATGCAATATCAGGGATCGCTGATCATCAACCTCAAAGAGCTGCATGTCACGGCGCGCCCGATCGGCTATGGCAATGTGTACAGCGCCATCGGGGTGTGCGCGCCGTACAAGGGTTGATCGGCGGCACCCGGGCCAGTCGGACCATTCCCCTTCGTCCGGCCCTTGACCTTCCCGGAGGTTGGTCGCTTATTGGCGGGCAGCGAACATTACCCCAAAAGGACAACCAAAATGGCTTTCACCCTTCCTGAACTTCCCTATGCACATGACGCCCTTGCGCCGCTTGGCATGTCACGCGAAACGCTGGAGTTCCATCACGACCTGCACCACAAGGCCTATGTCGATAACGGCAACAAGCTGATCGCCGGGACCGAGTGGGAGAGCAAGAGCCTCGAAGACATCGTCAAGGGTACCTATCAGGCCGGTGCCGTTGCGCAGAATGGCATCTTTAACAACGCCAGCCAGCATTGGAACCACAACCTGTTCTGGGAAGTGATGGGGCCGGGCGGCAAGGCGATGCCGGGCAGCCTTGAAAAAGCGCTGACCGAGGCCTTTGGTTCGGTGGCCAAGTTCAAGGAAGATTTCGCCGCTGCTGGCGCTGGTCAGTTTGGCTCGGGCTGGGCATGGCTGGTCAAGGATGCGTCAGGTGCAATGAAGATCACCAAGACCGAGAACGGCGTGAACCCGCTGTGCTTTGGTCAGAAGGCCCTGCTGGGTTGTGATGTGTGGGAACATTCCTATTACATCGACTTCCGCAACAAGCGTCCGGCCTATCTGGCGAACTTTCTGGACAAGCTGGTGAACTGGGAAGCTGTTGCTGCCCGTGTTTGAGTGATCACGCGCCGACATTTGGTCAAAGGCCTGTTGGGGACAACCCTGACAGGCCTTTTGGCTGGTGGTTACGGCGGCTATGTCGAGCCGGATCTCTTGATGCGGGTCCAGAACTGGGCGCTTCAGCCACCAAACTGGCCGCGCGGTCGCAAGTTGCGGCTGGTCATGGTTGCGGACCTGCATGCTGGCGGTCCGAACATGGCAGAGGAGCGCGTACAGCAGGCCGTAGATCTGGCAAATGCCCAGGACGGCGATCTAATCCTGCTGATGGGGGATTATCGCGCCACACATCCATTTCAGACCCAGAAAGTGCCGATTGAGGTTTCGGCGGACATTCTGGTAGGGCTCAAGGCCCCGCATGGGGTTTACGCGGTGCTGGGCAACCATGACTGGCGGGATCACCTCAGGACTTTCGGTCGGACAAACGGTCCCATTCACACGCAAACTGTGCTGGAGCGGGCTGGAATCCCGGTCCTTGCCAACAGGGCCGTCAAGATCGCGGCGGGTGCGGAAGCGTTCTGGCTGGCTGGGCTGGACAGCCAATCTGCGTTCCAGGGATTTGGTCGGCGGCATGACTGGAAAGGCATGTCGGACTTGCCGGGCACGTTGGCCCAATTGGCCGACGATGCGCCAGCGATCCTGATGGCCCATGAGCCGGACATCTTCGTTCAGGTTCCTGACCGTGTCGGGCTAACGCTTTCTGGTCACACTCATGGCGGGCAGGTGCGCCTTGGGCCATGGGCACCCGTCGTGCCGTCGCAATTTGGCGACCGGTTTGCCTATGGCTGGATTCGCGAGGGCCGGAAGGATCTGGTCGTGTCGGGCGGACTTGGCTGTTCTGTAATGCCGGTCCGGTTTGGCGTGCCGCCCGAGATCACTGTGGTCGATCTGTCATGAGCGAGCCGCAGAAGGGTGTGGCCGCGATCATTGCGGCCTGCTCGATCTGGGGACTGGCAACGTTGTACTACCATTTCCTGGCTCACGTACCCGCGCTTGAAATGATGGCGCATCGGACGATCTGGACGGCCTTGTCGTTCAGTTTGCTTCTTGTGGTGCAGGGCAGGTTCGGTGAGGTGGTAGCTCTGTGGCGCGGGCCTGAGCGGGGCCGTGTCCTGATGTCGTCGGCTCTGATTTCAGTGAATTGGTTCTTGTTCATCTGGGCCATATCCTCGGCCCATGCGGTTGAGGCAAGCCTTGGCTATTACATCTTCCCGCTGATGTCCGTGATTGTTGGCGTCGTAATGTTTCACGAACGACCGTTGGCTGCGCAAATGGCAGCTGTTGCACTGGCGGCACTTGCGGTATTGATCCTTACGATCGGCCTTGGGGTCGCGCCTTGGATAGCTCTGTCGCTGGCCGGAAGTTTTTCGGCCTATGCCGCTGTGAAGAAGGGGATGGCGACCAGCGCTGTGGTCTCGGTGACGGTGGAGGTTCTGCTGATATCGCCGATCGCGGTTGGGGTGCTGGTTTGGGCGGCGTTGGGGCGCGCCGGAACCGACTACGGCTGGTTTCTGCGGGACGGATTGCACAGTCTGGTCCTGCCCTTGGCGGGCGTGATCAGCGGTGGTCCGCTGATCCTTTTTTCTTATGGAGCCCGGCGGGTGCGGCTGGTGACGTCTGGGCTGGTACAATATCTGAACCCGACGTTGCAGCTATTGTCCGCAATCATCGTCATGGGAGAGACCATAACGATTTGGCACAGCGTTGCCCTTGCGATGATCTGGGCGGCGCTTGCGCTCTATATAGCTGCAGTCTGGCGCGAGGACATCAGGCGAAGGGCAGGTTCCAATTCCGCCACAGTGGACATCACGGTGAACTGACCCTTCAGCGAGGCGTCGGCAAATCCCTGTGCTATCGTGTGATCGACAAGGGCGATCAGCGGTTGCCAGAAGCCGGCAATATCCATCAGGAAGATCGGCTTGCGATGCAGACCGATCTGGGCCCAGGTCAGGACTTCAAAGAACTCATCCAGCGACCCGGCCCCACCAGGCAACACGGCAATCGCATCAGAGTTCATGAACATCACCTTTTTACGTTCATGCATGTTTTCGGTGATGATCAGGGTCGACAGGTCACGTTTGCCGACTTCCATCTGCATGAGATGGGTCGGAATGACACCCAATGTGGTGGCCCCGGCTACTTGCGCGGAACGGGCAACTTCGCCCATCAGTCCGACATCACCTGCGCCGTACACCAGCCGCCAGCCGAGTTTGGCCAACAACACGCCTAGGTCGCGAGCGGCTTGCGGATAGGCGGGAGAATTGCCCAAGCGCGCGCCGCAGAACACACAGAGCGAAGGAAGAGATGTCATTGGCTATGAATCCGTGAAAAGCAGTTGCGCTTGGGCGTGATATCGGGGTTTCTGTCGGAAGGAAAGCAGGGGCCGGGAACAGGCCCCGAGCCCGTATTGGGCAGACGTCGGGGGAAGACGAATGGCATCTTGGTCGGAATTGAACGCTGGGGCAAAAGCCTCGGCGGTGGCTGTCATAGCGCTGCTGTTGGGTGGCGGTGGCTACGCATGGTGGCAGGCCACCCAATCTGCGCCGGTGCCGATCGAAGCGAAACCGAGTGAAACGGCTGCAATAGACGAAGGCAAATCCGTGGCGGCGTCGCCGCCGATGGTCGAGGCTGCACCGGTACAAACTGAAGAGACTACGACGACGGAGCCTGAAACTGGAGTTGTCGAGACAACCAAGCCTTCCGAAAACACGACAACAGAAGCAACGTCTCAGACAGAACAAGCGGCCAACGTCCCGCAAGTCCCTGCCGCAGAAAGCCCTGTTGCGCCGAGCATAGACGTGACGCGAATCGAACCGGATGGCACTGCACTTGTCGCGGGACAGGCCGCACCCGGTGCCGTTGTTGCCATGACAATGGGCGGGGCGGAGGTTGCCATCGCCACAGCAGACGGAAACGGCAAGTTTGTTGCAATGTTCTCGCTGCCGCCGGGCGACGCCGGGCGGCTGATGACATTCAGCGCCACGATGCCGGACGGCAGCGAAATCGCGGGCGAGGGCCAAATTGCCGTGGCTGCGATTGCTGCGCCTCAAGTGGCTGAAACTGAAAACTCCGACGCGGTGCCGTCTGCGACAGAGCCGGCAACCGAGGTGGCACCGACAGCCCTTTCCGTGACCGATGAGGGCGTGAAGGTCTTGCAGAGCGGCAGCGAGGTTCCCGCTGATGTCGCAGCCAACGTCAGTCTTGACCTGATCGCGTATCTGTCACCGGCCGAAGTGCAATTCGGGGGCAAAGGAACCGCCGGGAATTTCGTCCGGCTCTACCTTGACAACTCGCCCCTTGGAGAGGCAACCGAGATTGGGGAAGATGGAACTTGGACCACCACGCTGACAGGGATCGAGCCCAAGATCTACACGCTGCGCGTTGATCAACTGGATGCAAGTGGCAAGGTGACATCGCGTTTCGAGACGCCATTCAAACGCGAGACACCTGAGGCACTCGCCGCTGCAGTTTCGGAAGGCACGGGTGCAAATGTCGCGGCGGAGGCTCCTGCCGCAAGCGCATCCGCACCTCCGACAGAAACCGCTGCGGCAACCGACGCAACGTCTGCAGACGCAGGTACCTCTGCCGCAACTGTCGATAAGGACGCGGATGGCGAGGCGCCCGAGGCCATGGTGGCCAAAACGGAAACCGAGGCGACGGGCACGGCGACCGCAGAGGAAACGGCCAACGCGGCAGACGTGACAGCCGAAACGAAAAGCCCAACTGACGCGGCGGCGTCGGACGCGACCACTGCTTCGGATGCGGCCGGAACAGTTGAGAACGCCGCTGATGTGGCCGCGAATGACGCAACGAGCACAGTTGCACCTTCAGCAACCGACACCACAGGATCAGCTTCGACCACAACGGCGACTGAAACCGGCACATCAGAAGCGGCGCCCCCGGCGCAGGTGACCGTCACGGTTCAGCCGGGTTTCACCCTTTGGGGCATTGCTAAGCAGAATTTCGGTGAAGGCGTGCTGTATGTGCAGTTGTATGAGGCCAACCGCGACAAGATCAGAAACCCGGATCTGATTTATCCGGGCCAGATCTTTACGATCCCGACCGGAGACTAAGATCAGTTTTCGGTCTGCGCCGGACTAAGTTGCCGCGGCTTTTGGCAACAGGCCATGATGCGGGGATGGTCGCCGCAGCAGTCGTTCAGCAGATAGGAAATCGTGCCGCCTATTCCTTCAGGATCAACGGAATAAAAGACATTCCGCGCCACCTTGCGCGAACGCAAAAGGCCGGCCTGTTCCAGAGCAGCCAAGTGGAACGACAGGCGTGACGCTGAATGCCCAAGGTGCCGGGCAATCTCGCCTGCTGTCAGTCCTTGGTCGCCATGTGGCATCAGAAGTCGCACAAGATCCAGTCTGGCTTCATGGGCCAGCGCGGACAAGGCGGACAGGACTTTACTTTGTAGCATGCTTCAACTACTCACGAACCGTTGAATTATGACTGATAGTGCATAGGTCTGAGCAAATCAACCTTTGCGAACCAAAAGCGAGCCTCCATGCGCCGAGTGACCACCACCGCCACCACCGCCGATCTTGTCAAAGCGCCTGCCAGTGGATGGCAGACACTGAAACGCATCGGGCCCTATCTATGGCCGACAGGCGAAGGCTGGGTCAAGCGTCGGGTCATGGCGGCACTCGTCCTGCTTTTGATTTCCAAGGTGGTCTCGGTCTCGACGCCATACCTTTACAAACGGGCGGTCGATGCGCTGACGCTGAAGGCGGACGATCCGGCGACGTTTCTGTTGATCGGGGCGGTGGGGCTGACGGTGGCCTACGGGCTGGCGCGGATGGGCACGGTGTTCTTCGCAGAAATGAGGGACTGGGTCTTTGTCCGGGTCGGTCAAAGGGCGCTGCGCAAACTGGCGCTGGAGACCTTCAGACACATCCATCAGTTGTCGATGCGCTATCACATCACCCGCAAGACTGGGGGGCTGAGCCGGATCATCGAGCGCGGGGTCAAGGGCGTCGATTTCCTTCTGCGCTTCATGCTTTTTTCGATCGGGCCGCTGATCCTTGAGCTGTCGATGGTCGCGGTGATCTTTGCGCTGTATTTCGGCTGGCAATACATGGTTGTCGTGATCGCGACGATTGCCGTCTACGTGACTTATACGTTCAAGGTCACTGAATGGCGGGTCAAGATCCGGCGCCAGATGAATGATCAGGACACCGATGCCAACCAGAAGGCGATCGACAGTCTGCTGAATTATGAAACCGTCAAGTATTTCAACGCCGAAGCACGGGAAGCCGCACGCTATGACCGCGCCATGGCGGCCTATGAGGGCTTTGCGGTGCGCACCGGCCAATCGCTGTCGCTGTTGAACGTCGGGCAGAACGTCATCATCACCACAGGACTGATCGCCGTCATGGTGATGTCGGCCATCGGTGTGCAGCGGGGGCAGTTCACGGTTGGCGATTTCGTGATGGTCAATGCCTATATGATGCAGATCACGCTGCCGCTGGGCTTTCTGGGCACCGTCTACCGCGAAATCCGGCAGGCGCTGGTCGATATGGGTGAGATGTTCGGGTTGTTGGGTCAGCCTGCTGAAATCACCGACAAGCCGGGGGCCACCGCGTTGAAGGTGACTGCGGGCGAAGTGGTGTTCGAGGATGTCGAATTTGCATATGAGGCCAATCGCGAGATTCTGAAGGGCGTCTCGGTGAGGGTCGGGCCGGGGCAGCGGATTGCTCTGGTCGGGCCGTCGGGCTCGGGCAAGTCAACCATCGGGCGGTTGCTGTTCCGGTTTTACGACATCACCAGCGGTGCCATCCGCATCGACGGGCAGGACATCCGCGATGTCACGCAAAGCTCGTTGCATCAGGCGATTGGCGTGGTGCCGCAGGACACCGTGCTGTTCAACGATACGATTTATTACAACATCGCCTATGGCAATCCGGACGCCAGCCGCGAAGAGGTAGAACAGGCGGCGCGTCAGGCCAAGATCCATGACTTTGTGGTCAGCTTGCCGGACGGCTATAACGCCAAGGTCGGTGAGCGCGGGCTGAAACTGTCGGGCGGTGAAAAGCAGCGGGTCGGCATCGCGCGGACGCTGTTGAAGAACCCGCGCATCCTGATCCTGGACGAGGCGACAAGCGCCTTGGACACCCAGACCGAGCGCGACATTCAGGACAGCTTGCTGGAAATGGGGCAGGGCCGGTCGGTCATCACCATTGCGCACCGGCTGTCAACCATCGCCGACGCCGATCTGATCGTGGTGCTGGAGGATGGCCGCGTCCGCGAACGGGGCACCCATGAGGAGTTGTTGGCGCTGAATGGCCGCTATACCGCGATGTGGGAGCGGCAGTCGGCAGGTGAGAGTGACGTTTCGCCAATCCCTGACCTTTCTGCGGATGGCGATGACGACCGCCCGTCTTTCAGTGTGCTGCGTCAGGACAATCGCCATACCCATGTTGGGACGACCTGACCCAAGCGCGGCAAGGCAAACTGGAGCGGGGCTTGGCAAGCGCTGCCCTTTGCCTGTAAGACGGGCCAAAGACAGGAGCCTTCATGAGCAATCCCGACAGTTTTGTGGACGAAGTCACCGACGCCGTGCGCCGGGATCGTCTGTTCGCCGCGTTCCGCAAATACGGCTGGATCGGTGTTCTGCTTGTCGTGCTGATTGTTGGCGGTGCTGCCTATAACGAGTGGAAAAAAGCCGGCGCGGCGGCGCGTGCCGAAACCTTTGGCGATGCAGCCCTATCGGCATTGGAGAAGGCTGACGTGGCGGGCCGTACGGACGCTTTGGCGTCGCTTCCTGCCGACGCGGACCAGAAAGCACTTCAGGCGCTGTTGATCTCTGGCAATCCTGAAGGCGACAAGGCTGTCAGCCTCGCCGCACTGGATGCATTGATTGCAGATCCTGCCCAGCCTCAGGTTTACCGCGATCTGGCGGTGTTGCGGCGGGTCGCATTGGCGGGCACTGATCAGCCGCTGGCAGACCGACGCGCTGCCCTGCAGGCCGTGGCCATTCCAGGCCGCCCGTTTCGCATACTGGCCGAGGAGCAACTCGCCTACCTCTTGATCGAAGAAGGCAAGGTGGAAGAGGCAATAGCGGCGTTGGTCGCATTGATCCAGGATCAGGAGGCCCCGCAGGGGATGCGACGCCGATTGGGTCAAATGATCACAGCGTTGGGCGGAACGGTGCCGGAGCAGACTGTTGTGGCACCGACCGATGCAGGCTGAACGGGAGATGCGCGTGCAGCGATCATGGATGAGAACGCTGGTTGTCTTGGGGCTGGTCTCGGGCATGTTGGCGGCCTGCGAAAAGGAAGTGATCCTTCCTGGTGAGCGCTTCCCGGTACGAGCGCCGCTGGAAGATTCGATTCCCATTGATGGTCAACCCCTACCAGTCGCCGCAGCGGAAGAACCTGAAAACCAGGCTCAGGCGATTGCCCTGCCGGGCATGGTCAGCAACGCGGAATGGAGCCAACGGGGTGGCAACGCTTTGCACGACGGGCCGCATGGCAGACTTTCGTCTGCGCCACAGCTCGTTTGGGCTGCGACGATCGGAGCCGGGAATTCGCGGCGCAACCGCATCACAGCCACGCCGGTCGTATCGGGTGGCGTGGTCTATGCGATGGACGCTTTGGCCAAAGTCACGGCGGTTTCCGTCGCAGGCGGGACGCTGTGGCAGGCTGACCTAACGGCAGAATTCGACCGAGGCGGGGCGCAGTCCGGAGGCGGATTGGCAGTATCGGCTGGCAGGGTCTATGCGACAACCGGCTACGGCGAGGTTCTGGCGATTGATGCAGCAAAGGGCAAAGTGCTGTGGCGCCAAAGGCTGGGAGCCCCGGCGGCCGGAGCCCCGGCACTGGCCGGATCGCAAGTCTATGTCATGAGCACGGATGGTACAGGTTGGGCGCTGGATGCGGCCTCGGGCCGGGTCTTGTGGACGATGCCTGCCGCCGAGAATGTGTTGGCATCCGACACGGGGGCAGCACCGGCGGTCAACGGCGGCACAGTGATCTTCCCGTTTTCCGCAGGAGTAATGGTTGCTGCCAGCACTGATACGGGCGCCGGGCTGTGGCAGGCTGCAATCACCGGAAACCGTTTGGGCCGCGCTTACGCCAATTCAGGCGATATCACTGGTGATCCCGTTGTGCAGGGTGGAGCGGTCTATGTCGGCACTCAGGCTGGCCGCACAGGGGCCTTCAGCGCGGATACCGGAGAGCGACTCTGGACGACCGAAGAGGGAGCGATGAACCCGCCTCTTGTCGTGGGCGGTTCAGTCTTTGTCGTGAGCGACGCGGCGCGGCTTGTTCGTCTGGACGCGGGGACCGGCGAGCGGATCTGGGCTGTTGGTCTGCCCAATTTCACAGATGCGAAAGCCAAGAAACAATCCCGGATTTACAGCCATTTCGGCCCGGTTCTGGCTGGTGGGCGTGTGGTAACAGCCTCCTCTGACGGTGTCCTTCGCCTATTCGACCCAACCAATGGGGCGCTCACCGGATCGGTAGCCATTCCAGGCGGCGCTGCGTCGGGTCCTGTACTTGCGCAAGGACTGCTGTACGTGGTTTCCACACAAGGTCAACTTCTGGCTTTCCGTTAGGCGCGCACCCGTGTAAGGGGAACGCTTCTTTAGGAAAAGATGACGCCATGAGCTTTACCCTCGCCATCGTGGGCCGCCCGAATGTCGGCAAGTCGACCCTGTTCAACCGGCTGGTCGGCCGCAAGCTGGCGTTGGTCGATGACCAGCCTGGCGTGACCCGTGACCTGCGCGAAGGCGACGCCAAGCTGTTTGACCTGCGCTTTACCGTCATTGACACGGCAGGTCTGGAGGAAGTCACAGACGACAGCCTTCAAGGGCGGATGCGGCGGTTGACCGAGCGAGCTGTCGAGATGGCCGATGTCAGCCTTTTCCTGATCGACGGGCGGATCGGAGTGACCCCGTCAGACGAGACCTTTGCCGACATCCTGCGGAAGAAGGGCGCCAGAGTGATCTTGGGCGTCAACAAAGCGGAAGGAAAGGCGGGAGACTCGGGCGCGCTTGAAGGCTGGTCACTCGGTCTTGGAGAGCCAGTGCGGCTGTCTGCGGAGCACGGTGAGGGGATGGATGATTTGTATCGTCTTCTCAAGCCTTTGGAAGGCGAATTTGCCGAACGTCATGCCGAGAACACGCCTGAAACCGAGGTGGATGTTGAGGATGACACCGGCGATGACGACCATTCTTGGGCACCCTCGGACAACAAGCCTTTGCAGATGGCCGTCATCGGGCGACCGAATGCCGGCAAGTCCACGCTGATCAACAAGATTCTTGGCTATGACCGTTTGTTGACGGGGCCCGAGGCGGGCATCACACGAGACGCAATCTCAGTCCGTGCTGAATGGATGGGCACGCCGATCCGGGTGTTTGATACGGCTGGGATGCGCAAGAAGGCTAAAGTTGTCGAAAAGCTGGAAAAACTGTCGGTCTCTGACGGCCTGCGCGCCGTACGCTTTGCCGAGGTTGTCGTCGTCTTGCTGGATGTCGAGATTTCCTTTGAGGTTCAGGACCTTAGAATTGCCGACTTTGCCGAGACCGAGGGCCGGGCGGTGGTGGTGGCCATCAACAAGTGGGATCTTGAGGGCGAAAAGCAGGAAAAGCTGGCTGAACTGAAAGAGATGTTCGAGCGGTTGTTGCCACAGTTGCGCGGCGCGCCGTTGATTACGGTGTCGGGCAAGACCGGACGGGGGTTGGACCGGTTACACGATGCAGTGCTCAAAGTCCACGAAGTCTGGAATCGCAGAATTCCCACGGCTCGGCTGAACTCATGGCTTGCGGCAATGGTCGAGGCGCATCCGCCACCGGCACCGGGCGGGCGGCGGATCAAGCTGCGCTATATGACTCAGGTCAAGACGAGGCCACCGGGTTTCATCGTGATGTGCAGCCATCCAGAAGACATGCCGGAAAGCTATAAACGCTATTTGGTCAATGGGTTGCGCGATCACTTTGATTTGCCGGGCGTTCCGATCCGGGTGACGTTCCGCAGTCAGGGCGACAAGAACCCGTTCCGGAACCCCAAATTTCATACCCCTTCCAGACTGCGCAAGCACAAGGACAAAAACACCGGGGAATGAGACAGTTGCACTTCTAGCGCCGGAAGAACGCCCGTGCCGCAACTGCGGTTTGCAAGGCGGCACCCAGCAGCGCTGCAATGGCGACGGGTGGGTTGGGGCCCCAATTCACCACAGCCACACCGATAGCGGCCCAGACAACCGATGCTGAATAGGTTGGCATGGTCGGGCGACGCGTCTGGACCAGGATCGCGGCCGCAAGTATCGCCGTCAGCATCGCCATTGCCGTTGTCGTATCAGACAGCAGACCGTAACCCGAAACGACAACACCGAGTGATACCATGGATGCGGCCGTCAGCCACCCTGCGAACAAACCCAACGGCGCCTGAAGCCACCAGCGGTCCTTGATCGGGTTGGCAGCCAGGAATGCGGCGAGCGCAAACCCCGCCATCACGATAATCGTAGCAGTGGCGGTCAAAGGATAGCCGTTGGCAATGGCAAGCCAGATCGTGCCCAATGTCAGTGCGCCGAAATGCCAGATGGCGGTACGCCGCCAAGACACATCGTCGCGGCGTAGGAGGCCAAACACAGCGCTGACCAACAGCCAGAGGTATATTACACCCCAGATTGCGAAGGCATAGCCAGCGGGTTGGATAGACGGGCGGTCAATATACACCGGGAACAGCCCCGGATCATACCCCATGAACGGCGGTGTCACGAAGGGTGCGGCGATGAAAGCTGCGGTGGCGAGGAGGATGATGAATGCGCGCATGTTTTTGATACGTGCGCTCAGCATGATTGGATCACTCTAGCCCACCATAGGCTGAAATGCGGGTCTTGCCACCCAAATAGGGGTACAAGACGGCGGGAAGGGTGACCGAACCGTCGGCCTGCTGGCCGTTTTCCAGAACCGCAATCAGGCAGCGCCCCACGGCCAGGCCAGACCCGTTGAGGGTGGCAACATATTCCGGTTTGCCCCCGGCGGTGCGAAACCGGGCGTTCATCCGGCGGGCCTGGAAAGTGCCGCAGGTGCTTACGGAACTGATTTCACGGTATTTATTCTGACCGGGCAACCAAGCTTCCAGATCATGGGTTTTTTGCGCGCCAAAGCCTATGTCGCCCGTGCACAAAACAATGGTGCGGTAGGGGATGCCCAGTTTCTCCAGTATCGCCTCGGCACATTTGGTCATGCGCTCGTGTTCGGCCAGGGCGGCCTCGGGTGCGCAAATCGTCACCATCTCGACTTTCTCGAACTGATGCTGGCGCAACATCCCGGTCGTGTCTTTACCTGCCGAGCCAGCCTCGGAGCGGAAGCATTGGGTATGCGCGGTCATGCGAATTGGAAGTTGGTTTTCCTCAAGAATGTCGCCAGCGACGGAGTTTGTGAGAGTGACTTCGGACGTCGGGATCAACCACCATCCGTTGGTGGTCTGATAGCTGTCCTCAGCGAATTTGGGCAACTGATTTGTCCCGTACATCGCTTCTTCCTTGACCAGAACCGGGGTCCAGGTTTCCAGAAGGCCGTGGACTTCGACATGGGTGTCGAGCATGAACTGCGCCAAGGCACGGTGGACGCGGATCACCGCGCCTTTGAGGACGACAAAGCGGGCGCCTGACAGTTTCGCGGCCGTCTCGAAATCCATGCCGGGTTGCACGCCCTTGATTTCAAAGTGTTCCTTGGGCACAAAGTCGAAATTGCGCGGGTTGCCCCACCGGCGGATTTCGACGTTGTCATCCTCGTTCTTGCCAATGGGCACCTCGTCCAGCGGCAGATTGGGGATGCGCATCAGCGCGTCCTTCAGTCTTGCGTCGAGAGCCGCAGCTTCCTTTAAGGAGTTGTCCGATGCTTCCTTGCGCTCGACTACTAACCCACGAATTCGGTTGAAGTCACCCTCCACTCCACGAGCTTTTGCTGCGCCAGCGTCCCTCGAAAGCGAGTTAATTGAAGCTTTTGCATCCTCCGCCATTTTGATCGCGGAGCGACGCGCCTCGTCCAGCAGCAGAAGCTCAGCTGACATCCCGGAAATGCCACGACGTGAGAGAGCCGCATCAAAGGCGGCGGGATTTTCACGGATGGCGCGGATGTCGTGCATGATGAACCTCTCGCAGTTGCTGGCCGACGTATGCCTGATTGCCGGGACATGGAAAAGCGGGAAAATCCGGTCGGTTTCACTGAGGATCTCTGTCCCGTTCCGTCTGGCGGCCTCCTGGGCAAGCGGAGCGATTCAGACACGCCCGCCGGGCTGCATCCCAACGATGTAAATTCATTTGTGCCGCAGCCCGATTGGGCACAGTCTGCTCGCATTCAGGCTATTTTCAGAGGGGATTTGACATGTCCGAGAGTGATGCAAAGTTCGTAGGTGCGATCCCGGAGATCTATGACTCGCTGATGGTCCCGTTGATGTTCCAGCCCTTCGCAGAAGATATGGCAGCGCGCGTTGCGGTCTTGAACCCCGGGACGATACTTGAGACTGCGGCAGGGTCCGGTGTCGTGACGCGGGTGCTGGCACCGCTTCTCAGACCGCAGGTCCGGTATGTGGTTTCCGATCTGAACCCGCCGATGCTGGAAAGGGCACGGGCACGGCAGCCGCAGGACGAGCGCATCGAATGGGCGACGGCCGATGCCCAGAATCTGCCATTTGAGGAAGACGTTTTTGACGTCCTTTTCTGTCAGTTTGGCATCATGTTCTTTCCCGACAAGCGCCGCGGTCTCGCCGAAGCGCGGCGGGTCCTGAAGCCAGGCGCCCCTTTCATATTTAACGTTTGGGATCAGCTGGCCCACAATCCGGTATCCGAAGTGGTCGGAGATGTCGTGGCTGGCCATTTCGGCTCAGAGAATTCGGACTTCTTCCGGCGAGTTCCGTTTGGCTATCATGACCGCAACCGGATCAGGGCCGACTTGACTGAGGCGGGCTTTTCCAACGTCAAGATTGAAGCTTTGACACGGACGGGGCGGGCCGAAAGCGCACGGGCGGCTGCTGTTGCGTTGGTGCAGGGTACGCCGGTAAGGATGGAGATCGTAGGGCGCAATCCAGAGGATCTGGCGGTGGTAACCGAGGCTGCGGAGACAGCTCTGCGGCGACGTTTCGGCGATGGACCGTTCAGTGCTTCTCTCCAGGCGCTGGTCGTGGTCGCATCGGCCTGAGGTCCAATCCGTTTGGACAGGGCGACGCCTTGCCTTGCGCATTCCGGCCCCCATCTGTAGGGTGCCCGCAAAATCAACGGGCCCGCCCAAAACCGGCGGCCTGATCCCTTTTGACCGATGAGGACCGCATGTTCGTTACTCCCGCCTATGCTCAGGCTGCAGGTGCCGCCGGCACCGGATCGCTGATTGGCAGCATGTTGCCCTTGGTTCTGATATTCGGGATCATGTATTTCCTGCTGATCCGCCCTCAACAAAAGAAAATGCGTGACCTGAAGGCGATGGTCGAGGCAGTGCGCCGGGGCGATCAGGTGCTGACGTCTGGCGGGATCATTGGCAAGGTCACCAAGGTCGGCGACGACAACATCGTCGAAGTCGAGATCGCCGATGGCGTCAAGGTGAAGATTGTGAAGTCGACAATCAGCCAGGTGATGTCCAAGACCGAACCGGCCGCTTCCTGAGTACCAACATGCAATTGCACACCCCGCTCTGGAAGCGCATCTTCATCTGGGCTTTGGTTGCGCTTGGCGTGACCATGGCTGTGCCGAACCTGTTTTACACGCAGGTGGAGACCCGAAACGACGCTGTCGTAGCCGTTACCGAGGCCGCAAAGGCCGGTCAGGCGGTGACGCCGGAGCAACAAGCGGCGACTGAGAGCTGGCCTTCTTGGCTTCCGTCGTCGCTGGTCAATCTGGGCCTTGACCTGCGCGGCGGTGCGCACCTTCTGGCGGAGGTCAAGCTGGCGGATGTCTACAAACAGAGGATGAACACCCTTTGGCCTGAGGCACGGGATGCGCTGAAAGAGATCCGTGATACGGTGGGGCCGGTCCGCCGCGAAGCGTCCGAGCCGGACGTGCTGCGCATTTCGGTGTCCAAACCCGAAGGGCTTCCGGCCGCAATGGAAAAACTGAAGGGGCTGGCGTCGAACGTGGTTTCGCTGACCGGAGTGGGCGAGACGGATATCAATGTGGTACTGGACGGGCAAGTCATCGTGATCAGCCTGTCAGACGCGGAAAAGTTGGCGACAGACAACCGCACGATGCAGCAATCGCTGGAAATCATCCGCAAACGCGTTGATGCAGCAGGCACACGCGAGCCGTCGATCCTGCGGCAAGGCACGGACCGCATTCTGATCGAAGTGCCGGGGATCGGTTCTGCCGAGGAGCTTAAGGCGATCATTGGCACGACGGCCAAGCTGACCTTCAACCCGGTGGTCCGGCGCACGACCAATCCCAACGAGGAGCCAGGTCTGCACAACATCCTTCTGCAGGATGCCGACAACCCGGCCGAATTCTACGTTCTGGACGAAACCCCGGTCGTGACGGGCGAGGAACTGACCGACGCGCGGCCGGATTTCGACCAGAACAACCGGCCAGCCGTCAGCTTCAAATTCGATGGGACGGGCGCGGTGAAGTTCGGCGAATATACCGGTGCGCATGTGGGCGAGCCCTTTGCGATCGTGCTGGACAACAAGGTGATTTCCGCGCCGACAATCCAGACCGCCATCACTGGCGGATCGGGGATCATCACGGGGAACTTCACGCTGGAGGAATCAACCAATCTGGCCGTTCTGCTGCGTGCAGGCGCCCTTCCGGCGGAGATGACATTTCTGGAAGAGCGCACGGTAGGCCCGGAGCTTGGCCAGGATTCGATTGACGCCGGCAAGGTCGCGGCGATGGTCGGCATGGTTGCGGTTGGCGTGTTCATGATTGCGAGCTACGGCCTTTTCGGGATCTTCGCAGTGATTGCGCTGGTGCTGAACATGGGACTGATCTTTGGCATCTTGTCGATGATCGGCGGCACACTGACGCTGCCCGGCATTGGCGGCATCGTGTTGACAATCGGCATGGCGGTGGACGCCAACGTGCTGGTCTATGAGCGGATACGCGAGGAATTGCGCACTGCCCATTCCCCGGCACGGGCCATCGAGATCGGCTATGAGCGTGCCTTGAGCGCCATCATAGACGCCAACTTGACGACGCTGATCACAGCCGTGGTGCTATATTTCTTTGGCGCCGGTCCGGTGCGCGGTTTTGCCGTCGCCCTTGGCATCGGCATCATCACCTCGGTCTTCTCGGCCATCTATGTGACACGGCTGATCATCGAGATCTGGTTCAACTGGCGCAAGCCCAAGACAATGATTGTGTGAGGCACACCATGGCATGGCGTTTGCGACTGGCCCCGGAAAAGACCAACATCAACTTCTTCAAGCATCAATGGCTGACCTTCGGTGGCTCCATGGTGCTGATGGTGCTAGCCTTCGTGTTCTGGGGGGTGATGGGGCTGAATTTCGGGATTGATTTCAAGGGCGGCACCACGCTGCGCACCGAAAGCAGCACCGTCATCGACACCGGGCTTTACCGCCATACGCTGGAGGGGCTGAACCTTGGCGATGTCGCGGTGAACGAGGTGTTCGATCCATCTTTCGCGGCGGATCAGCATGTCGCCTCGATCCGAATTTCGACGGCGGAGGGCGATGCGGCGGTCTCGGCGGACATGCTGGATCAGGTCAAGACGGCGCTGGCGGCGATGGACCCCAATCTGAAAGTAACCTCGACCGAGACGGTGGGGCCGAAGGTATCGGGCGAACTGGTGACCTCGTCGATCATCGCGCTGGCAGTGACGTCGCTGGCGATCATGGCCTATCTGTGGCTGCGGTTTGAATGGCAATTCGCGCTGGGCGGTGTGCTGGCACTTTTGCACGACGTGTTCATCACGGTCGGCATCTTTGCGTTGTTTCAGTTGAAATTCGACCTCACCATCGTGGCGGCATTGCTGACCATTCTTGGCTATTCGATCAACGACACGGTTGTGGTGTTTGACCGGCTGCGTGAGAACCTCGTCAAATACAAGACCATGCCGCTGCGTGAGGTGATGAACCTGTCAGTGAACGAAACATTGAGCCGGACGCTGATGACCTCGATCACCACGCTGATTGCCGTTGGGGCGATGCTGTGGCTGGGGGGCGACGTCATCCGCGGCTTCAGTTTTGCGATCTTTGTGGGGGTGGTTCTCGGCACCTATTCCTCGGTTTATGTCGCCAAGAACCTTGTGCTGTTCCTTGGGCTGGACCGGTCGGACAAGCCCAAGAATACCGGCAAGGGCGCCGATCACGAATTCGCCAATATCGAGGCGTGACATGCGGCTGACCGAGATCACCTATGGTCAGGCTCTGGCGATCGAGGGCTATGGGCCGGGGTTTTTTCGGGTGGGCACGCATGTGTTGCGTGGAACAGTGATGGTGACGCCTTGGGATGCCGGACCATGGGGGGGCATGGAAGACAACGAAACTCCCCTGACTTTGCTAGGCAAGATAGATGTCCTTCTGGTGGGCACCGGTTCCGAAATCGCTCATTTGCCGGCCGCGTTCCGCGAGGCGATGGAAACAGCCGGGATCGGGGTTGAGGTGATGAATTCGCCAGCGGCTTGCCGGACCTACAACGTGCTTTTGGGCGAAGGCCGGCGGATCGCGGCATGTCTGACGCCGGTGTGAGTTGCTATGCTGCCTGGGGGTTTCACACCCCCAGACCCCGGTGGAGTATTTCCAAAGGTGCAAAACATCACGACAGGCGTTCGCGCCACCAGTCCTGCGCCTGCAAACCCCAATACGTAAGCTGTGCCACGGCGAGGCCAATCGGGCCGCCCGCCCAGTTGAGAGCAAAGGGGGCGAACATCCGAATGCGCTCGGACTGATCAAGGATTGCTTCTGCCAGGATCTTGCCCGCGACGGCGGTGGTGTTGAGGCCGTGGCCGCCGAATGCGGTGATATGCCAGACATCCGGCTGAAGTTGGCCGATCTGTGGCATGAGGTGGCGGGCATAGGCCATGAGGCCGGACCAGGCGAGTTCGGTTTTGAGGGGTTCGAGTTGGGGATAGACGTCCAGCATGGCCGCGCGCAGTTCCTTGGCGACCCCGCTTGGGGAAGCCGCACGGGTGGTTATGCGTCCTCCCCAAAGCAGACGGGCGCCGCCGTCGACGCGGCGGTAGTAGTCCGAGGCGCGTCGGTCATCAAGAACCGCTTCGCGGGTTTGGATGGTCCGGGCCAAGAGGTCGGGGGCGGCTTCAGTCAACATCATATAGGTGGCGATAGGCAGAACGGCGTGTTTGAGGCGTGGAATCAGTGGGCCGGTGTAGCCCCCGGTGGCAAAGACAGCGCGACGGGCGCTGACCTTGCCCTGCGCAGTGCGGATGGACTTGGTGGTGGAGAGATCTACGCCAAGGGCGGCGCTGTGTTCAAAAATCCGACCACCGAGGCGTTCTACTTCTTGCGCGATGCCGCGAAGGTAGTTGAGGGGGTGGATGTGGAAAGCATTCGCATCGCGCAAACCATGGAGGTAACGCCCGGTCGCCAGTCTGTCGGCGATGGCGTCGCGATCCATATAGGTGAAGTGATAGCCATAATCGCGGGCGAATTCCTCGGCATAGGAATGCAGATCTGCTGACCGATCAAAGCGACGCAGGTTCAGAAGGCCGGGCAGCGGGTCGGCCCCGGTGATCCCAAGCGCGTCGATGTTGGTGCGCAGGCGCTGGACGCCTTCGATGGTCAGGCGGTGGAGAGCGCGGGCGGCCTCCGGCCCGACGCGGGTGGCTATCGCATCGCCGCCGCAGGCGAAGGCGGGCGAGACGATGCCGCCGTTGCGGCCCGAAGCGCCGAAGCCGATGGACTCAGACTCGAGGACGACAACCGACACGCCTTCCCGCGCCAGTTCCAGCGCAGTGGTCAGGCCAGCGAGGCCGCCGCCGACGATCACTGTGTCGGTTTCGACGGCGCCGGACAAGGCGGGACGGGTGGCGGGGTCGGTAAGGGTCCGGGAGTAGAAGGTGGCCGGATAGCTCATGCGTCGAGTTCGATCCACACTGGCACATGATCGGAGGGTTTCTCGCGGCCCCGCACCTGTTTGTCGATCCCGGCATCCAGCAGAAGGTCAGCGGCCTGGGGTGAAAGAAGGTGATGGTCGATGCGGATGCCGTCGTTCTTTTCCCAGGCACCGCGCTGGAAATCCCAATAGGAATATTGACCGGGTCGCTGATCACAGGCGCGGAACGCCTCGGTCATGCCAAGGTTGACGACGCGCTGAAACGCGGCGCGGCTTTCGGGCAGGAAGAGTGCGTCGGTCAGCCAGTTCTTGGGGTTGGCGGCATCCTCGGCCTGCGGGATGATGTTGTAATCGCCGCAAAAGACCAGCGGCTCTTCGGATTTGAGCAGTTCCGCCACGCGCAGGCGCATCCGCTCCATCCAGGCGAGCTTGAAATCGAATTTCGGACCGGGCGCCGGGTTGCCGTTGGGCAGATAAAGCGAGGTGACGCGGACTGGGCGGCGGCCCATCACGGTCGCCTCGATCCAGCGGGTGTGCTCGTCGGCCTTGTCACCGGCCAGGCGGCGGGTGACATCCTCTAGAGGCAATTTGGAGAGGATCGCGACACCGTTGAAGCTTTTCATGCCGTGTAGTTCCACGCGGTAGCCCATTGCCTCAAACGCTTCGCGCGGGAATTCTGCGTCCACTTTCTTGGTTTCCTGAAGGCACACCACGTCGGGTTTGGCCTCGTACAGCCAAGACAGGAGGGCGTCATGGCGGGCGAGGATGCCGTTGATGTTGAAGGTGGCGATTTTCATGGCGGTTCCCTTTGCTGCATTTAGACAGAGCGGCAGGGAGGGGGCAAGTCAGGGATTGGCGGCGGCAAGCCAGAGGGCATCCAATGCGTCGATCTGCGCCACGTCGAGTCGTTCGGCTTCTTCCCAGTACCGGCCAGACGGCACAACATAGTCCAGTTCTCGCTCTGCCTGCAGCGCCTGATGGGCGAGAGCTTGATTGAATGGAGCAGGGCCAGGAAGGGCGGTCCGAGTGGCGCGCGGGAAGATCAGCCGCGAGGGGCCGCTAGACAAGTTGACCATGGCACAGCCCTGCATGGCGGCAAGGATCATCAGGCGGGCTGACTTCGCTTCAAGCGAGCGCAGTGTGATGTCGGCCCGGAGCGGATCGGGAGTGCCCTTGCCGTAGAAATGCGTTGGGCCCGTCGCAGGATAATGCATATCGCAGCCAAAGACTGCAATCACGTCGGGACGCAAAGCATCCAGCGCCCAATAGGCCGCAGTATAGGCCATGGTGCCGCCTGCATACACAAAGCCGCCATAGGCATTCTGGGCTGGTACGAACTCCTCTTGTGTGATCAGGCGTTGGCTGGAACCGGGGACGGGACGGCGGTTTTCGGGGAAGTCCCATGGATGAATCATGTAGTCCCAGTCGGGGCGGATCAGATAGGCGTTGTTAATGGCGAGGATATGGTCAAAGGGCGCGCGAGGCCAATCGTGGGCTTGTGCAACCATTGGAGCGGAGCCTAACATCAGAAGGTTGGTCATGCGGGCTCTCCCTTGTCTGACTTTTAGATAGCGGGAATGTCGGCCATTGCCAGCAGGTTTCACGACTCTGGCCGATGTGGCAGGCTTTTATTCTAGGTCGGAGTTCGCGATGAAAATGACCCTGACCTGCCCGATCCCGCTGAGATTGGATGCGGTTCCGGCGCGGGAATCTATGTGGATTACTCGAGCTTTGCTGTCGATATCGAGCTTCGCTTCGAGTTGGGTTTTTCGCGTTATCTTTCAGTTCAGCGCAAAGGGTTAGCCTTGCATCTGTCTGGGCGTCACGGCGATGTCTCGCCCGAGGTCACGATATTTATGCGGCTGACCGGGCCTTTCACGCTGAGTTAACAGGCAGGAGTTATCTGAGGTTGCGACCGGGCCTGCACCGCCAGGATGGGGGTCTCGAAATGGATGTGGAAGGCCCGTTCATGAACCAAATCAGGTAAGTGAGTGAATTGATCGGGTCAGAACAACCCTTGGCCGAGCGGTGACGTGAATCTTCACCTGAAACGGATAGAAAATGGCTCCAATCCGTGCAAGGATACCCGCAGTCGATTGTACCCGATTGGCGTTCGACCCAGATGCGGATTGATCATGACAAAGCAGTTGATCGTGGTGGTGCACGGGGTGGGGGTCCGTGATGCTGGCGTGGTGACAGGGCATCTCTCGGCGGCCTTGGGTGGCGATCTATCCCCCGAACGGGCTGCAGTAGAACAACCATGGCGGCCACATTCAACGGATGACTTCTTTTTGCATGAAGACGAGCGCTTTGCCCAAGGAGCGCTGCTGTCGATCTTTCCTGCCCATTTGCGCCGGTTTCGCCGCTATGATTCTGCCGATCCGACAAGGGTCCGTCAAGAAAGGGTCATCGCCGACTACTTCTGGGGCGACATTTCGGGGACCGGGCTCGGCCTGTTCCGGACCCTGTTTGGCCTGATCAAGATCGTATTGGGCTTGTCGCATGCAATCCGCGAAAACGCGATGGACGTCTTTCCCGGAGCATCGTCGCGCGCAGTCTGGATGCGACGGTTGGCTCGCGTGGCGGCGCTGATCATCCATGGACCAATTGCCGCCATCAATATCGTGCTGATCGCCGGATTGGTTCTGACCTTGGTGGTCCATGGATTGAACGGACGCGGCTTGCCAGTTCCCGATCGCCACTCGGTGGCAATTCCCCTTCCCGAGATGGCGCCCCTCGTCCTTCAATCTGTATTGGGCCTTGGGGCGGTGTCGGTGGGATGGCTGGGGTTGCGAAGGGCTCAGGTTTTTCTGTTGCGCCATTTGTTGAGTTGGCTGGTTGCGATTGGCGCGATGGTGCTTGGAGTTGTGGCCCTGCAGGCCATCGCGCCCGATGTAGTGGAAGGGATGATGCACTTGGCCGGGCCGATCGTCTTTGCGGGCGCTTGCAGGCCACTGGGCAGCACCTGCACCCTTGCAACCACGGGTTTTGTCGTTCCGGGCTTGGTGTTGATGGGAACGATGATGCTGGCTTGGGCCGTCACGATATTGAGCGCCATGGTCATCCAGATTGCCGCGTGGGGGAAAGGCTGGTTCCCTGAACGAGGCTCGGTCCCGCCACTGGTGCAACAGGCCATCGCACTGATGACGATCTTGTGGTTCGTGATGATGGTGGCGTTCTGGTCGCTGATCCTGCTGATTCATTGGGTAGTACAGGAAACGCGAGGGTTCACTCTGCCCGAGGGACTTGACATCACGATGGTCCATGCCAGCCTGCGCTTGGTGACACCTGCCATTTTTGCGCTGGTGGTTCTGAGCGCGGTAGGGCTTGCGCTGCACGTGCGCAAGGGCGCGGCGTTCGACAAGATGCCGATTCACGATTACTTCCGACACCGCGACGATCTGGCGGAGCGGCATCGGCTGATCGTGGGCCGTGCTCTGTTGGTCGTGTTGACGCTGTTCACGGCAACCATGGTGGTGATGGGTCTGGTTGCCAATGTGACGGGATGCCGGGTCCTTCCGTCCCTGACCTGCTCGGACATTCTGGCGTGGAATGACGGGCTGATCCCGTCGCTGATCGCTGCAGTCGGAGGGATAGCGATTCTTCTTGCAATCGTCGGCCGCCGGGGGCTTGCGACTGGTGTGGCGATTTTCACCGATGTTCTGGTCTATCTTAACGACTATTCCTGGCGTTCCCGCGAGATGGGCAACCAGGCAAAGACGCTGACAGAGCATGCGCTGCGGATGCGACGGGGCATCGAGACCAAGCGGCAGGGCTATTGGTTGCGCGACCGGATCCATAGCCGGATGCAGGTGCTGATGGAAACGCTGATCCGGGACGAGACCCCCGACGAGATCGTCATAGTGTCCCACAGCCAGGGCACCATGATCGCGCTCGACGTCATCGAGGCGCAAGGGGAGAAGTGGATGAAATGCCTGCCGCAAGGCGCGGCGCTGAAGCTGGTGACCATGGGTTCGCCCTATATCCACATCTACAACACCTATTTCCCCTCGCTATTTGCCGATCTTCGCAGTCGGCCGACGCTGCAGCATCGGGACGCGGGCGGGCTTTTGACGGACTGGGTCAACATCTTTCGGGTCGACGACTTCGTGGGCACGCATATCGACACCAGGCGCCATGAAGGGGTGCCGAATGCCGGGACGGGTTGGCCAAGGGAAGTGCCGGTGCCGCGGGGAGGGCACACGAACTACTGGATCGACATGAACGTCATGCCGTCCCTGCTGCGCACGCTGACGTTTTGAGGGTCAGATCGAAAACGATGTACCACAGCCGCAAGAACTGCTGGCGTTCGGGTTTTCGATGATGAACCGGGCGCCGATCAATTCTTGGGAGAAATCAATCACGGCACCGGACAGAAAGGGCAGGGAGACGGCATCGACAAGAACCTTTTGACCCGACCGTTCGAGGACGAGGTCATCGGCCTGCGGGTCATCAAGCTTGATGTCGTATTGGAAGCCCGAGCAGCCGCCCCCTTCGACCGCGACGCGCAGGGCGCGGGTCTGACCGGTCAGGCGGGCAATCTCTGCCAGACGGGCATAGGCGCGGTCGGTTACTTTGGGCGGCAGGTTCATGGGGCTGGTCCTGTGATTTGTGTCAATATAGGTCCGCGGTCCTTGTGGGGCAAGGCCGGGTGGCTATGGTGGAGCGGGCCAAGGCCGGTATAAAGGGACGAGTCGCTTTGTGAGGTCCGATGCTTGCCCCCTATGCCTGTCACCCAGACGCCTCACGCGGGCGGTTGCATGGGGAGCGAGTGTCGTCGTTTCGCTCGCCCTTTCAGCGTGATCGCGACCGGATCATCCATTCCAGCGCCTTCCGGCGGCTGAAACACAAGACGCAGGTCTTTGTCGAACACGAGGGCGACTATTACCGCACCCGGCTGACCCACACGATCGAGGTGGCGCAGGTCGCTCGCACCATTGCCGGGGTGCTGGGGCTGAACACGGACCTCGCCGAGGCGGTGGCACTGGCGCATGATCTGGGCCACACCCCGTTTGGCCATACCGGCGAGGATGCGATGGAGGCGCTGATGGCGCCTTATGGCGGGTTTGACCACAACGCGCAGGCCCTCAGGATCGTCACGCGCCTGGAGCGGCATTACGCCGACTTTGACGGGCTGAACCTGACTTGGGAGACATTGGAGGGCATCGCCAAGCACAATGGTCCGATTGTTCGGCCGCAGCCGAACGGGGGACCCGTCGAGCCGCCGTTGAGCTATGCCTTGGCCGAGGTCAACGCGCAGTGGGATCTGGAACTGGGCACCTACGCAAGTGCCGAGGCGCAGGTGGCTGCTATCGCGGATGACGTCGCCTATAACCACCACGATCTTCACGATGGGCTGCGGTCGGGCCTGTTTGACGAGGCGGATCTGATGGACCTGCCGATCACCGGCCCGGCTTTTGCCGAGGTCGACGCGCTGTATCCCGGTCTGGAAAAGATGCGGCGGCGGCATGAGGCGCTGCGGCGGGTCTTTGGCAGGATGGTCGAGGATGTCATCGCGGTGGCCCGCAACCGGCTTGACGCCGCCCGGCCGGCCTCGGTCGAGGAGATCAGGGCGATGGGCACGACCGTGATCCGCTTTTCCAAGCCGCTGTTTCAGGAGTTGAAGGCGATCAAGTCGTTCCTTTATGTCCGCATGTACCGCGCCCCGTCAGTGATGACCGAGAGGGCCAGGGTCACGGCGGTGATCAATGGCCTTTTCCCGCTGTACATGACCCGGCCCGACCTATTGCCCACCGAATGGCAGCCCGATGTGGCGCGGGCGGAGAGCGAGACGGCTCTGGCGCGGATTGTCTGCGACTATGTTGCGGGGATGACGGACCGCTTTGCCCTGTCCGAGGGGGAGAGGCTGCTGTGAGCGCAGACTCCGGGCAATGTCGCCAAGATGTCGCTTTTGACGACACCGTGTTTTTCAATGCAAAAGCAATAGTTTAACGGTTTCCATTAACCTGAAATTAACCCGTCTGCGCAGCCTTGCGCGCCGCCAAAACCCACAGAACGGCGAGTGCGAGCGAGGCCAGCATGTTCCATGAAGCCATGGAAAGCCCGATCATCTGCCACGCCACCTGATCGCATTGCACGACCGGAGCGGCCTGAATCTGCGCCAGCAGGTCCTTGGCGTCGATGCCGATGATGGAGCCCGAGGTGCAGGTCGAGGGACCCTCCCACCAATGCCGCTCGACCCCGGTATGATAGGCACCGAGACCGGCGGTGGTCAGGGCGGCAAGCGCGCCGAGCCACGGCAGAAGGCGGCCGGTCAGCCCGGCGGGGATCAGAATGGCCAGAACGCCGATCACCACGGCCGCGCCATGCGGATAACGCTGCTGCAGGCACAGATGGCAGGGTGCCAGGCCGCCGAGATACTGGAACGCAAACGCCCCGGCCAGAAGGGCGGCAGAGCCGAGGGCGGCGAGGGCGATCAGTTGGGTGCGTGACATCGGGGCCTCAAATATAGTGCCTGACGAGCATGAAGGCAGTTCCTGCCACAAGCACGGCAACCGAGAAGGTTACAAGGTGGCGGTGGATCACCTCTGCGATAGCCGGGCCATAGGACTTGAGCGCCCAGCCGAGGGCCAGAAACTTGGCCCCCCGCGCCACCACGGCGGCAAGGATGAACAGCGGCAGGCTGAAGCCGACCACGCCGGACAGGATTGTCACCACCTTCATCGGGGGCAGATGGGCAAGACCCGAGGTGACCAGCAACAACAGGATCGTGCCGGTGCCTGTGGCGGCCTTCAGCTCTTCGAACTTGGCAACCCCGCCGTAGAATTCGAGGATCGGCAGGGCGATGATGTCAAAGAAGTAGTAGCCGATGGTCCAGCCGATGATGCCGCCAAGGACCGAACCGATCGCGGCAATGACGGCGTAGCGCATGGCCCGATCCGGCCGGGTCAGGCACATCGGGATGAACAGCACTTCGGTCGGCAGGGGAAAGATCGAGCTTTCGATGACCGAGATCAGGGCAAGGGCCCGGTCGGCATGGGGCGATCCGACCCATTCCCTCGTCCATTGCGTGAGCCTGCTGAACATGGCGTGTCCCCGGTTTGCTGGCCTTCTTTGGCCATGGCCGGCCGGGAAGGTCAAGCCTTGCGAGATTTTCCTTCCGGGTGGGAACCCGGATGGATAGGTTGGAGTTGTCAGCGGTAGGGAGATTGCGATGGAATGGCGTGGACGGCGGCAAAGCAGCAATATCGAGGACCGGCGCAGCGCGGGCGGCTCGGGTGGTGGCCGGCGCGGTGTCGTTTCGGCCGGTGGCGGGCTTGGGCTGGTGGCCATTGTCGTGGTTGGCTGGTTTCTTGGCATTGACCTGTCGCCCCTGCTGAACGGGATGAACGGCGGCGAGGTCGTGTCGTCGGAGGCGGGGCCGATCACCGAAGCGGACAAGGCGGCGGGCGAGTTTGCCAGCGTCACCCTGGCTTATACCGAGGACATCTGGGCCGGTGTCTTCAACGAGCAGGTTGGCCAAGCCTATGACCCGGCAACGATGGTGCTGTACAAGGGGGTGACGCGGTCGCCCTGCGGCACGGCCTCGGGGGCAACGGGGCCGTTTTACTGCCCGGGTGACAAGAAGGTCTATCTGGACACCGAGTTTTTCACCACGATGGCGCGGGAGCTGGGCGCCAAGGGCGATTTTGCCATGGCCTATGTCGTTGCCCACGAGATCGGGCATCATGTGCAGGACAGTCTGGGCATTCTGGAACAGGCCAACGAGGTCCGCGCCCGTGTGTCCGAAGAGGAAAGCAACGCCATCTCGGTTCGCATCGAATTGCAGGCGGATTGTCTGGCCGGGATCTGGGCGCGCGGTGTGAAGGACCAGTTCGGCGCCATCGAAAAGGGCGATTTCGACGAAGCGATCAATGCCGCGCGCCAAATCGGCGACGACACCTTGCAGCGCAATGCCGGACGGGTGCCGATGCCCGACAGCTTTACCCACGGCACCAGCGCCCAGCGGTCGCAATGGTTTCAGGTCGGGCTGAGGTCGGGGCTGCTGAATGATTGCGACACGTTCGCCGAGGGAAGCCTGTAGGAGAGGGAAGCCTTTAGCAGAGTCGGGGCATGCCCCAACCTACGGTGTTGACGTGGTTTGTCCGGGCGGTTAGGAAGCGGCCTGTGGCCCGAGTGGTGGAATGGTAGACGCAGAGGACTCAAAATCCTCCGCCGCGAGGCATGTCGGTTCGAGTCCGACCTCGGGCACCACATTGATTTTACATAATTTTTCTGCATTTCCACTCTCCTTTTGTATCGCCCGCAGATTGTCGCAGCCCACAGCGTGAGCCCACTTTCACGTTTCGTTTCTGTTCTGGTCCCGGCGAATCTGCGCCGTCTTTGATAGCTTTAGGCGGCTAGCCTCCTGGCGGTAGTAGGCCACCGTAGTGGGTGACTGGTTGGTGACTGCCTGTATTTCGGCGTCACTGCATCCGGCCTCGGCCAGCTGAACGATTGCCAGTTTGCGCAAGCCATGAAGAGTGAAGGGCTTGGCCTCATCGCCGAGCGTGGAACGCCAAGCGCGAAAGCCCTTCTCAACCGACGAGTAGCCCAAGGCTTGGGTTAGGTTCTTGGGCAGCAGGTGGGCACCAGTCTTTTGAATCGAGGCAACGAATAGGCGCAATCGGTCGGGGCAATAGACGTCAAGCCGTTTGTCGCTCTTTTCGGCCAGAACGGCTCTGTTGCACAAATCGCGTGAGGGATTCATCTCGTGAATCCAGCGTGGCAGCTGTGCTGCCTGAGCAGACCCACACCCCCCGGCTACAAGACCCGGAACTGGCCCGCCTATAATGAAGCGCTCAAGCGCCGCGGCTCGCTGACGATCCGTTGGCCGGCAGGCGATTGCCTGCAATCGCCGTAAGGCTGGTTTGATCCCGCCATGACCTGGGTGGCT